>NZ_CP042808.1:1420000-1635000 GCF_004014775.2 Acetobacter oryzoeni | reverse complement strand
ATGGGAAACAGGTGAATATTCCTGTACCTGCCAGAAGTGACGAATGCGATATGTTGTCAGGTCTTAACGGATTGACCTGGCTTTTGGAGCATTCCAGGAAATAGCTCTGGCGTATAGACCGTACCCGAAACCGACACAGGTGGACTGGTAGAGAATACCAAGGCGCTTGAGAGAACGATGCTGAAGGAACTAGGCAAATTGCTCGTGTAACTTCGGGATAAGCGAGACCCGTTGGTGGGCAACCATTGGCGGGTGGCACAGACCAGGGGTAGCGACTGTTTATTAAAAACACAGGACTCTGCGAAGTCGAAAGACGACGTATAGGGTCTGACGCCTGCCCGGTGCCGGAAGGTTAAGAGGAGGTGTGAGAGCGCTGAATTGAAGCCCCGGTAAACGGCGGCCGTAACTATAACGGTCCTAAGGTAGCGAAATTCCTTGTCGGGTAAGTTCCGACCTGCACGAATGGCGTAACGACTTCCCCGCTGTCTCCAGCATCGGCTCAGCGAAATTGAATTCCCCGTGAAGATGCGGGGTATCCGCGGTCAGACGGAAAGACCCTATGAACCTTTACTGCAGCTTTACAGTGGCATCAGAGACATTCTGTGTAGGATAGGTGGGAGGCTTTGAAGCAGGGGCGCCAGTTCCTGTGGAGCCATCCTTGAAATACCACCCTGAATTTTTCTGATGTCTAACCGTGGTCAGTTAGCCTGATCCGGGACCCTGTATGGTGGGCAGTTTGACTGGGGCGGTCGCCTCCCAAAGTGTAACGGAGGCGCGCGATGGTGGGCTCAGGCCGGTCGGAAACCGGCTGTTGAGTGCAATGGCATAAGCCCGCCTGACTGCGAGAGTGACAGCTCGAGCAGAGACGAAAGTCGGCCATAGTGATCCGGTGGTCCCGCGTGGAAGGGCCATCGCTCAACGGATAAAAGGTACTCTAGGGATAACAGGCTGATCTCCCCCAAGAGTCCACATCGACGGGGAGGTTTGGCACCTCGATGTCGGCTCATCACATCCTGGGGCTGGAGCAGGTCCCAAGGGTTCGGCTGTTCGCCGATTAAAGTGGTACGTGAGCTGGGTTTAGAACGTCGTGAGACAGTTCGGTCCCTATCTGCCGTGGATGTTGGAGACTTGAGAGGATTTGTCCCTAGTACGAGAGGACCGGGATGAACATACCTCTGGTGCACCGGTTGTCGCGCCAGCGGCACCGCCGGGTAGCTAAGTATGGAAGGGATAACCGCTGAAAGCATCTAAGCGGGAAACCCACCTCAAAACTAGGTCTCCCTGAGGGTCGTGGTAGACCACCACGTTAATAGGCCAGGTGTGAAAGCGTGGTAACACGTGCAGCTAACTGGTCCTAATCACCCAATAGGCTCACTCTCTTACTGTCCCCTTAAAAGGACAGCCCGTGCACAGAAATCATCCATATAACGCCTACTTCTTCATAACCAACCGTCCTCCACACCCCTTACAGGGTGGACTGGATGACCTGGTGGCCATGGCGGGGAGAGATCCACCCGATCCCATCCCGAACTCGGCCGTGAAAACCCCCAGCGCCTATGATACTGTGGCTTAAGCCACGGGAAAGTCGGTCGCCGCCAGGTCTTCCAATCCACCCTACACAAATCTTACCCCTACAAATTTCAACACATCTTCAACCGCGGGGTGGAGCAGCCCGGTAGCTCGTCAGGCTCATAACCTGAAGGCCGCAGGTTCAAATCCTGCCCCCGCAACCATCTCAAATTGCGATCTTGGATCAAAGCGTGAACGCATACCAGCGTCCGCGCTTTTTTGCGTTCCAGACGCAATCGTCAGAATGCTGGCGAGATCGCCACGCACGTCAATCCGCATGCCATCATCAGACGGCGTGAGGATAATGGCTTCAATCAGCGAGCGCACAATCTCCGCAGCCTCCTGACGCTGGGTCTCCAGTTCAGAATTGAGAGCTTCATGCAGGCGGAAGATCTGCTCACGATAAACGCCGGCCATCTCCGGGTGAAGCAGGGGAGGCGGGGCTTTGGAACTGGCCAGAAGAGCCTCGAGTTCTGTCCTGCGGGTTTCAAGCTTCAGGCTCTGCTGAGCAAGGCTCTCCCTGCTCACCTGATCTTCCAGATACAGATCGAGAAGCTTCTCCTGTTTGCCCTTTACCTTCGAGAATTCTGCCTGAGCTGCCGTGATGTCGACAGCGCCTTGCAGACGCTGGCGGTTCACCTCTTTGGTGAATTCCTCGCAGAACAGTCTGAAAAGTTCCGGGTTCAGCAGACGATGTCGCAGGGCATCCAGTACCCGATCTTCCAGAACCTCGCGCCGGATGTTCTGAAGATTGGCGCAGATGCCCTTGTTGCGGGCGTTCGAACAGCCAAGCAGGTGTTTCGAGATCATGCTGTAACCCCCCTGACAGCAGCCACACCTCAGCAAGCCCGAGAACAGATATTTCGGACGGCGTCTTGCGCGGAAATGGTCGTGACTGTGACCGGCTCTGATATCCGGGCTGGCTTCAAGGGTTTTCTGGCGGGCCTTGACTGCATCCCACAGATCCTGATCAATAATCCGCAGGTCCGGTACGTCCCGTATGACCCAGGCGGCTTCGGGGTTGAGGCGGGAGACGCGTTTGCCGGTCTTCGGATCCTTGAGGTAATGCAACCGGTTCCACACCAACCTACCGATATATATCTCGTTATTCAGAATACCGGTGCCGCGCGTTCGATTGCCGTTGATCGTGGAAAATCCCCATGCGCCACCGGTCGGGCAGGGGACATGATCCTCATTAAGGGACACGGCAATCTTTTTCGCGGATTTTCCGGCGGCATAGTCCTGAAAAATGCGGCGGACGATCACGGCCTGAGCGTCATTGATGACACGTGCGCCGCGCATGACATTGCCATGTCCGTCTGTTTCTGCGACCACATCATAACCATAGGCATTGCCGCCACCGGACTTGCCCTGTTCCACGCGTCCACGCACACCACGATGGGTCTTCTCCGCCAGATCCTTCAGGAACAGCGCGTTCATGGTGCCTTTGAGACCGATATGAAGAGGGGTGATTTCTCCCTCGGAAAGGGTAAAGACCCGCACACCCATGAACTGAAGGTTTTTAAACAGGGTGGCGACATCGGCCTGATCGCGTGAGAGACGGTCCAGGGCCTCGGTCAGAATGGCCGTAAAGTGCCCCTGCTGCGCATCAGCGATCAGGGCCTGAATACCGGAGCGGAACAGAGAGGCGCCAGAGACGGCATGATCCGTATAATCCCGGACGATCGGCCAGCCCTGTTTTTCCGCGTAGGCGCGGCATATCCGGAGTTGATCCTCAATTGAGGCATCCCGCTGATTGTCAGAGGAATAACGGGCGTACAGGGCAACTTTCATCATGGACGGTCTCTCGAGTTCCTGTGAGAGACTGGCCGCAGATGGACTCCCCGAAAAGAGGCGTGTGGTTGCGCAGGCACCAGTCAGATAGCGGCATGTCATGTCAGGGAAAATGGTGAGGCGGCCAACAGATCGATCACTATTAGGGCCGTGTATGCGTGAGGATCCCTGATGCTCTTTGTGTGAGCACTGCATTACACCAGTTGACTGTGCCTGATCCACAGCGTTGTGGGCAAGATAAATTTCAGACTTTCCGTTCTGATGCGGTTGCGTTCTGGAGTGCATTCGAAGAGAGGCTCGAGAGGACATGGGCGCGTGCAGCCTGCCGCGCCAGACGTGTGACAAGTTCCTGTAATGCCCGTGCCATTTTTTGTGCGGGCGGTATCTGACATCCCTGTGTCTCCTCCAGGTCCTGAAACGATAGTCTGCTGCTCATGACATATCCCCTTCTGTGCCAATGAGCAGAAACTTTCAGATTCCGGGAAGAGGGTGGAGGCTTAAATGATTTAGCCTTCACCCGTTCCGGTTTCTGGTTTTTTGGTATTGGAATCCCGATAGCTTTGAAGCGCCTTGAAAAGGGGCTCGGGCAGAGGTGCAAGAGGCAGGGCGAATGCCCCTGAGGCGCAGGAGCGAGATGCGGCACTTTCCTGCGTCTGATCCATTGTGGTGGGCATTGCTGTCATGGCGTACGCCTCAGGGACATCACTTTCGATCTCGGGTGTTATCGCCGGATCAAGCAGTCTGTTCTGCGCTTTGCGAGAGCCATGCTGCAGTCCCCAGTTCCGAAACCAGCGGGTGTAAGACAGGGTTCGCCTGGCAATATCGAGATCTTCCGGAGTGTCCATGAAGCTATGTCCGGGACGGTAGTCCCGACCGCTCTGCTCCTGTGAACCGGTCCATGCAGAAAGAGGATGAGAGGGAAGATAACGTCCACACCAGATCACGTCCATGGCTGCGAGAAGAGGAAGAACGGAAGCATAGGATGCTTTGAGCGTTTTGAATGTCGCCAGGCTGAGCGTGTGTTTTCGGGATTTTTTACCAGTGTTTTTCTGTGTTGATCCTCCCCGAAACTCACAGGGTGGCACAAGCAGATCTTCGGCGCCGTGCGTCTCGTTCAACGCGTGCAGACAACGTTGCAGCGAGAGGGGAAGCTCGGGATGATATATGTATTGTCGTGCCGCAATGTGGAGCGCCCGGCCCAGAATGCCACGCGGCGTACCGGTTATCAGGGTGCGATCCTGCACATAATTGCAAAATTCATAGCGCGGTGTGGTCGAACCGGAACGTTCGTAAGCTTCGCGAATTTGACGCTGCAAGTTCCAAATCTGTTCTTCATGAAAAAAGACAGCCAGAGCCTGCGTCATGTCGCCAGAAACAGGTTTGGGCATGCGATCTGTCTGAAGAGAGGGATTTCGGGAGCCTGAGGCCAGAATGAGGTTTTGCAGTTCTGGGCTCAAGGCGTTGGAAAGGGCGTCGATAAAAGCGGCGAAGGTCGCAGTCTGGTGTCCGCGGGGTGGATTCTGGATCCGCAAGCGTAACCTGTGCTCCAAAAACATGATCTGCAAGTCTGTCGGAGTGATTTCAGAGCGCGCGCCATGACTTTTTTTCCGGATCACATTGATCAGGTGGCATTGCAGCTTGAGGTTAAGAGCCGGATCGTTTTGTTCAAATTCCAAGTTATTCAAGAGGTTTATCCATCATATTTCAAGTAAATATAAGAGATGTCTTGTGTAAAAATATCCAGACACGGAATACACCTGAAGAAATATATTTCTGATTTTATCAGAAAAAATCTTCTATACATGATGTTTACGATAAAACGCCAAAATCGCCAAATCCGAACGATATATGCACGAAGTGGACGAAAACAGGACAAAAACACGATAAATCGCAAAAAGTACCGTTTTTAGCGATTTAGGTGTCGAAATCGGGGTTTTGAGACAAAAAACGCGACAAAACTGCATACACGACATTTTGGTCGCATTTTCGGTCGTTGAGTGCGGTAACGGGAGTTTTTGCACAAAAACCCCCGATTTCGACACTTTTGGCTATAGAAATCGGACACTTACCACAAAATTGACACATTTCCTCGATTTCGACACTTATTGCACAAAAACCCTCGATTTCGACACTTTTGGCTATAGAAATCGGACGCTTGCCACAGAATTGACACATTTCCTCGATTTCGACACTTATTGCACAAAAATCCCCGATTTCGACACTTTTTGACATAGAAATCGGGCAGATAGCGTCATACATGGAGACAAAGTCCCGAAAACACGACCAAAAGTGTCGATGCTCGATTTCGACACTTATTGCACAAAAATCCCCGATTTCGACACTTTTTGACATGGAAATCGGGCAGATAGCGTCATACATGCAGAAAAGCGCCGAAAACACGACCAAAATGCAAGAGTTCAAAGGGGGTATGTCAGTGAGGCCATTTTTGCCCCCAAAACACCCCAAAATCGACCTCCAGAACACCCCCTCCAACACGACACTGGTAGAAAGAGAGAGAAGCACCACAAAACAAACATGCCATAAAACCCATCAGGATCGCCGTAGAGACGTGGAAGCGCCATTTAAGCTAATAGGCACCAGAAAAACGCCAAAACCCATTCAGGAGGCAATCCTGATGATTTTCTGTACAAGAGCCTTGCAAAAGAGACGCATATCATCATGAAAAGTGGAAAAAAATGCAGAAAAAATAAAATTACAAAATAGAATGATGATATGTAATAAAATTTCAAGGATTAAAAAAAGTGGCACGATACCGTGTTTTTGGTGCAAGCACCGAAAAACACTTCTACCGATTGCGCGCCTGACGGCACCCAATCGGATCGCGAGACACCCCGCTCGCAGCGCGAAAAGCATTACACATGAATGACTTGACGCAAAATATGTCGCGCAAGCACTCGTCCCAACCAACAAAAAAACTGCCGAAATACCGAGAATGATCTGTCATAAAAAATGCCCTTCCACTGCACGCGTTGCAAAAACTCTCAAAAAATAATTATCGAAATCGGAATATGGTCGAAATCGAAACGAAAAATTTTGCATGTCCGGTGATAGAGGGTCTTGCCGATGGCAGAGGCGGAATGTGCGTATAAAATTAACATTTCCACGGATTTGAGAGAGGCTTCATTTTCGAAATATGCCAGATGACGCAACAACGCGTTCAAATGTGTCGCCGAGAAACATGTATATTCTGTACAACATATCCGGTAAATCTGGTTTTTCATGACTTGATTTTTAGAAAAAGATCGCAGGACAGGTTTTTCCAAACGTTTGCAATCGTCTGAATATCCCTTTCGGGGCCGGAAACAGCCGATAAGGCGCACTTTGAGAATTACTGCAAAGCACTTCGTCTATACTTGTGGGCGGGAAAACTTACGCGTCTGTCTCAACTGTGTTTTTGCCGTGTTGCGGCGAGCAGATGTCAGCGTAAACGTGCGCATCATGGTGTCAGATATCCAGATTTTCTGGTGGCTTGCTGGTTGCATCGCTCATTACGCACGGTACGTGGACTCTCAGAAGCCTGTGACGCCTGCTCAGGAGAGAGCGTTCCCACGGAACTGTTCTGTCTGAAGCCGCATGTTTTCATAAGTGCATCGGGATTTGGACGTTTACGAGGCTGCTCTGCCTGCCTCCCCAGAAAAGGAAGGCCCCTCAGGGGCCGGTTTCCTTCGTGAACTCCAATTCAGGATTATAGACATGGCGACGCTTTTGACAAAATTCCGTGCTCTCGGGTCAACTTTTTCCCCGTTTTACCCAACGGAGCATGATCTTCAGGTGTATAAACGTCTGACCGAAGAACTGGGGGCTCCACCCAATGCCCATATCTGCCGCTTTCTTGGGGCAGAAGGACAACATCTTGTCTTTCTGGGAGATAGCGGTACGCGCGAATGGGCTCGCGTGCAGCGTCTCGCAGCGCAGCGCTGGCCCGGTCTGCCTCATCCCGGTCTTGTCGCCAGAGACGGGAAAACCATGGACTCCCTGCCTGAACGCATTGTCTATGACATGCTGCAGGGGCTTTTGCGCCGTCATATGAAGCTGGATGTGCATCAGCCCATCCTCCAGCAGGCTGGTGATTACCGTGCCGACATGACACTGAGAAAAGGTCAGGCCTCTCTCTTCATCGAGGTTGTTGGGTGCTGCGGATCTGATCGTATCACGCGCAACCAGAAGGAACAGGAATGGCTCCAGCGGTTTGATAAGCGCATGGCGTTTTACCGCGCACATGCAATTGCGCCCGTGTGTATCTGGCTGGATCAGTTTGCCCAACCCGGAACGCTGCGGAAGCTGTGCATCAATCTGGTGGATGCAATTGCGCTTGAGGGAGTCCGATCATGAACAACATGACACAGGCTTCCCAGAAGCTTCCGATCTGGAAACAGGGCACCATCCGGCTCATCGACATCGCACCGGGCGTGAGTGGGCGTTTTCGTCTCCGTCAGGGGCTGCCTGTCTCTCTGGCATGGTATGACATCCTCTTTCGTGAAGGACATATCCGCGTGGAAATCAATGGTCAGGTCTGTCACGGTCACCTCGAGGAGGTGCCGGGAGAGACGGGGGGATGCAGCCATGTCATCGATGACCGGCTGTTCAATGCGCTGTTCCCACACGGACAGACACTGCCTCTGTGTCTTGCAGGCTATAACATGGCGTTCCTGCACACTCTGCTCGGGGCGCCATGGGATGAGCCGCCGTATCTGTTGTGTCTGTATAAAATGTCCCGCATGTTCGATTTGGGCAAAACGGGGGATTATACGCTGGCTGAAATCGCCGAGTATACGGATCCTGAAGTGCATGTTCCGTGGTATGAGAATGAAGCTCTGACACGCGTGGAACTCGGGCGCGTTGTGCTGCGCAAACTTCTTTCGATGTGCCGGCTGAACATGATGATGGCGCTCTCTGGGGCCAAGGTGCCGCCTCCACCGACGTCAGAACCGTTTGGCAAGATCCGTGGGTGGCAGCAGATGGAAGGCGGGGCCTTTCGGGACTTTGAATAAACGCTCAGGCGTGCATCACGTCTGAGCGGTGAGGGGACTGCAAAGACATGCAGTCCCCTTTTATTTCTACTTGAGGCTTTACATGACAGGAGGCGTGAATGCCAAAAGAATACCCGGAGTATCGGGTTTTGTACCGTAAGGTACTATATTACTTCATGTCTTGAAGAAGCTTTCGAGGAGCATTGCCTCTCTCCCCATAAAAGGAAAAGCGTTGAACGCGTTTGTGTCACCGGGTTTCCCATGTTACTGCGCGCGAGGCGTGCGCGATGGGAAAAACCACCATGTGGACGGAAACACCCTGCTGACGGAGCGTCTTGTAAAAGATTTTGACGCCGCCTGTAACGTGTTGGATGTGGCATTGCGAATCTGACACATTCCCGGTCTTCTGCCTGTTCTCAGGCAGAAGACTTTTCCAGGTTGGGGAAAAAAAGCCGTTATTTCGGAAAAGAGGGAGGTACAAAGTTATTGTAAGGTCACCAGTGGTCATACATCATATCAGCTTGGCAATGTAACCTTGTATCTGAAGATCTTTATTCTAAGTTTGCGCTAGTCCATCTCTGTAAACGGAAAAAGAGGTCGTAATTCACCTTCCGTGTTACCTATATTGCTGTAGCGCTTGATGGAATTTTACGAAATTTTTTCCAAAATATTAACGAGCGGGATAAATTATGCCGGATACAGTAGAAGATAATAGTCTGAATTTCTTTTGGGGTAAGGCGCGGCCAGTAGCTGAAGCGGAAGAAGTTATATCTTCTATGCATCCACTTATTGCTCATATGCTGGATGTGGCAGCGGTGGCAATCTTACTCCCAGAGAGCAAATGTTTGGGGTTGGATTGTCGTCAATTAGGTATGCTGATTGCATTACATGATATTGGCAAGTTGACCCCTGCTTTTCAGTCGAAAGTTCCGGAATGCTGGCCAGAACAGGCATTTGGACGTTGTCCCGATGAGGTTGTGATATCACGTCACGATGCGGATGGCTTATTCCTGCTTGATCATGTCTGTAAGGATCAACTGGCACCGTTATTTGGTACAAATACAGATGGTCTTGATTGGTCACCTGCCGATAAAAAACAATTATGGCGTGCCGTAGCGGGGCATCATGGACAACCTGTTTCATCGGACGGAAATAAATCCCAGGATGCCGATCTTAAACTATTGGCGCCATATGCTCACAAAATTGTGGGGGTTTTGTTAGATATTTTTCGTCCGCCTCCCATTCCGTCATATTCTTTTCTGGAGGATCTGCTGCAACTGGAATGGCGCCTCGCAGGTTTGACTGTTCAGGCTGATTGGATCGGGTCACGGCAAGAATGGTTTCCTTATGTCCGGCCTGAAGACGTGGCTGATGCTTCAGGCTATTTTTGGAATCAGGCACTTCATCGGGCGCAAGCTGCGATTGCGAGTGCAGGCCTCAGCCCTGCACATATTTCACCATTTCGGGGTATTGCGAGTTTATTTCCTCATATTCGTAATCCTTCGCCAATTCAGGCTTTGCTGGAAGTGGCATCTTTTCCCGCTGACCCGACATTGATCGTGATCGAAGATATGACGGGTTCTGGTAAAACAGAAGCTGCATTGGTGGCTGCGCATCGGCTGATGGCATCTGGGCATGCCTCCGGGCTATTTGTCGCTTTACCGACAATGGCAACGGCCAATGCCATGTTTGATCGGCTGGCCATTGCGTATCGTAGTTTGTTCCAGCCATCCTCTCATCCTTCTCTCGCTCTGGCACATGGACGCGCTTTGCTGGATGAGCGGTTTGTCTCGGTTCTGGCCCCAGATGATGCACTGGATAGCACAACAGTAAACAAAGGCCGTGATGACACGGCCGAAATCTGTTGTTCAGCATGGCTGGGAAATGAATCACGTCGTGCGCTTCTGGCGCAGGTAGGAGTGGGGACTATTGACCAGGCATTGATGGCTGTCTTGCCAGTCCGGTTTGCAACCGTAAGGCAGGCTGGTCTGGCCGGTAAGGTGTTGGTGGTTGATGAATGCCATGCATACGATCCTTATATGCAGGAGGAAATGGTGGCTTTACTACGTTTCCATGCTGCTATGGGAGGCTCTGCAATTCTGCTTTCCGCGACACTGACCAAATCTGTGCGCCAGAAACTGGTGACGGCATTCAGAGAGGGGCTATGTCAGAAAGAGCCTGTCGGTTTGTCTTGTAAGGCTTATCCACTTGTTACGCTTGTTGGGAAAGATGGGGCGGAGGAACTTCCATGCGCGCCTCGTCCCGGTCTGGCGCGTAACATTGCTGTTCGGCAAATGAGCGATGCATCATCCATCATGGCATATGTTTCTGATGCGGCAGCTCAAGGTGCAGCTGTGGCATGGGTTCGTAACACGGTCGATGACGTTATTACCTCGGCAAAAGCTTTGGAGGCAGAAGGCCTTGATGTCATGGTGTTTCATGCGCGTTTTGCCATGGTGGACCGTTTGGCGATCGAGCGTGAGGTGCTTGCTCGGTTTGGAAAGAACGGAACCACTGCAGATCGATCAAGGGTTTTGATAGCCAGTCAGGTTATTGAGCAGTCTCTGGATCTTGATTTTGATGTACTTTGTACAGATCTGGCACCTATGGATCTGATTATCCAGCGCGCGGGCCGGTTACGCCGACATGAACGTGCGCAGCGTCCTGTTGATTGTGATGAAATTTGCATTTTTTCACCCGATCCGGTGACTGATCCAGATCCGCAGTGGATCAACCGGGTTTTGCCCGGCACCGCAGCCGTGTATCGTGATCCTGCCCTGTTATGGCGCACAGCAAAAGTGCTGCAATGCAAAGGGCAAATACGTAGCCCCGATATGATACGGGAGTTGATTGAAGAGGCTGCTGATACTTCTGATGTGCCAAATGGGCTCATGATGGCCAGTGATGAAGCAGAAGGAAAAGGCCGCGCAGCACGTGGCGCAGCTGTCCGGAATGTTTTGAATTATGATGCGGGATACACTCCAGATAGTGCGTTATGGGAGCGGGACGTTCGCATATCAACACGGTTGGAAGAGCGTCCGTACGTAACGGTACGTCTGGGCGTTATGCAAGAGGGACAGATATGGCCTTGGGCTGCACTACAACAAACGGCTCTTGCTTTACCGCATGAGCGGAAACGGGCTTGGGCGCTTTCTGAAGTTTCAGTGGCACAGCATATGCTTGCGGTATGTCCGGTTGCTGACACTCAGGTGGAAGCTCTTGATGCAGCCCGTGCAGAATGGTCGCGTTGGGAGCGTGAAGCAGAAGACCAGTTTCTTTTGTTGCTTCTTAGTGAGACTGAAGAGGGCTGGAAAGGCTACGGATCTAATGGAAAAGGGCAGGATGTTGATATCTGCTATGATGAAAAATATGGGTTTCAAATATTCAAAAGGAATCTAACATAAAAACAAAGAGGCATATTTGTATTTTTATTGAAAATTTTATTATTATATAAGGGGGTTGTTAGAATAAAAAATGGTGAACGAGGCATTAAATCTCATTTCAGATGCATGGCTGCCAGTTCGGCATAAGTCCGGTGTATCTAGCATTATTCGACCTGCTCAAATTGTAGAAGGGTTTAAAGAAGACCCAATTGTTGATTTTGGCTGGCCACGAGCCGATTTTCGTATTGCATCCTTTGAATTTCTGATCGGACTTGTCGCTACAGCCTGTCCACCCGCAAATCGAAGGGTGTGGCGGCAGAATTGGTGTAATCCACTGTCCGTTGAAAAGCTTGATGAAGCTTTTGCGCGTGTTGCAGATGCTTTCTGGCTAGATGGATCGGGGGCACGTTTCCTGCAGGATTATGAAGATCTTCAAAGCGGTCAGGAACTCGTGGAGAGGTTGCTGATTGATGCGCCTGGAGAAAGCACAGTGAAGCGGAATGCGGATCTTTTTGTACACCGCGGTCAAGTCGGACGCTTGGGACGAGCTACGGCGGCTATGGCATTGTTTACGCTACAATCATGGGCGCCGAGTGGTGGTGCAGGCAATATGACGGGCCTGCGTGGAGGTGGGCCACTGACAACATTGGTTTTGCCATCAGAAGACGCGCGTTTATGGGAAATTGTCTGGGCGAATGTTCCCGATGGGGAGGCTGTGAAAAGTAATGACATGGAAAGGGTTTTTCCATGGATGGCCCCTACAATTCTTTCTGGAAAAGGTGGAACGGATGTACGCCCCACAGAAAACGCACATCCCCTCCAATGCTGGTGGGGAATGCCGCGGCGGATCCGGTTGGATTTTGAAAATGTTGCTGAAGGATACTGCGACCTTACTGGTCAGAAAGACGAGGTTCTGGTGTCAGGGTGGCGACAAAGGCCCTATGGGCCGAAATATGCAGGTTGGATTGGAACGCCTTACGGGTCTGGGGCAGTAATTCATCCCCTTACGCCCAGATATCGACAAAAAGAAGGAACCGAATGGCTGGCCGTTCATCCGCAACCCGGGGGTATTGGTTATCGGCACTGGGCAGGTATTGTTGCCCAGAGTGCCGATAAAAACCGGTTGCCAGCAAGTTGTGTTGCGAATTGGCGTAACGAGCGGGCAGGAGAAATTGGTCTTCCAGAAAATGCCCGTTTGCTTACGGCCGGTTTTGATATGGACAATATGAAGGCGCGTAGCTTTGTGGAAAGCGAAATGCCACTACCGGGCTCATTGGATACCGAGTTGCAAAAAGCTCTTGATGCCTTGGCTCTTCAGTGCGTGAGCGCGGCAGTGCACGTGGCAGATATTTTGCGAGGAAGCGTTCGGGAGGCCTTGTTTGGCAAGGGTACAGTTTCTGTGGACGTAACGCTGCTTTCCAATGTGCGTGAACGGTTCTGGGCTAAAACAGAAAATTCTTTCTTTGCCATTTTGCAGGATGCAACTGGAACAGATGACGAAGGTATGGTGGCTCTAAGAAAATCCTGGCTGCACATACTGGCTCAGTCAGCTCTTGGGGAGTTTGATGCTACCGTTATTCTGGAACCTGACACGGGAATAACAGAAGCGCAGCGTTCAGCGCTGGCGCGCAGGCGTCTGGGAGCCGCCGTTTCAGGTATGGGCAAGGAGGGAAAAAAGATACGGAGTGAATTGGGTCTCCCTGAACTCGTCAAAAAGAAACAGAAGATAGCAGAGAAGGTATCCTGATGCTCCTCAGTAATAAGGAAGCCATTCGGCAGGTTGTAAACTGGTGGCATGGGTTACAACCTGATCCTGAGAGAAAACAACTTGGAGACCGTGCTACGCTAGCCCGCTTGCGACGATGTGCAACTGTAACAGAGGCTCTTTTTGAGCCACAAACGCAGGCACTTGTGCACAAGTGTGGTGCCAAGAAGGACTCTGAATTATCTCGTCTGGCATTGGTTGCGGCAGTTTTGGCGCATGTTCGGGCAAACAAGACTGGTGCATGTATGGCTCGGTTGATAGGACCATCTGATACAAGTGACAGTGCAACCGCGCTGTGCAAACCGGTTCGGTTTCGTAGGTTACTGGATATGGAAACCTATGATGACTGTTTGCGAAGCTTTCGACGGCTTGTTGTTATGGCGGGCGAACCTTTGGATGTCGCAGACTTGGCGCGTTCTGTCATAATGTGGCCGCGTGAAGATACATGGGATGATCTCGCAGGTGATCAGGTGCGGCGCCAGTGGGTCTATAATTACTGGAATGCGGGGATTCCCGAAAACAGTTCTGAAAAACATAATTGATTTAAAGGGAATATTGAAAAATGTCTCGTTTTCTTCAACTTCACCTTTTAACATTCTATCCACCCTCCAATGTTAACCGTGATGATACGGGTAATCCCAAAACCGCCACTGTAGGTGGCGTTACACGGTTGCGTATTTCCTCGCAGGCACTCAAGCGGGCTTGGCGTACATCAGATATTTTTTCATCAGCTCTGGCTGGGCATATGGGTCAGCGCACACAGCGTCTGGGTGAAGAAATTCTGGGATATCTGCGTGACAAGAATGTGGAAGAGAAAAAGGCTGTTGCCATCGCGCGGGAAGTTGCGGGTGTCTATGGCAAGGTGAAAAGCGAAAAGGATAAGAATCCTGCGCGGACAGAGCAGCTTGTATTCATTTCTCCTTCAGAGCGTGATGCTGCGCTTGCCATGGCGGATCGTTTGGCAGCGGGTGAAAAGGTGGATCTGAAAAAAGAGCAGGATACACTTTTGCACAGGGCTGATTCAGCGGCAGATATCGCTTTATTTGGGCGTATGCTGGCCAGTGCACCATCCTTTAATCGTGAGGCCGCTGTTCAGGTGGCGCATGCCATTACAACCCATCGTGTTACGGTTGAGGATGATTATTATACGGCTATTGATGATCTGAAGCAGGATGAAGAAGATGCAGGTGCAGGCTTTCTAGGCGAAGCTGGTTTCGGATCTGGTGTGTTTTATCTCTATCTTTGCATTAACCGTGATTTATTAAAGAAAAATCTTGGAGAACATGGTGAAACAGGTGTGGCAGAAGCAGCCTTGGGGGCATTGGCAGAGGCTGCCATGACCGTTTCACCTTCTGGAAAGCAGAACAGTTTTGCTGCTCTTGCCCGTGCGGGATATGTGCTGGCGGAAAAGGGAAATAGCCAGCCTCGTACATTGGCTGGTGCTTTTGCGCGGCCAGTTGGAGGAACAGACTTGATGGAACATTCCGTCAAAGCGCTGAAAGAGTTTCGTGAAGAACTGGCACGTGTTTATGGGGCAGGAGTGGATGAAACATGTGAGATGATCTTAGGAGATAAGAAAAGTGCGACGTTGGCAGATATTGTCGCGTTCTGTCGGTCGTAAGGAATATGGGGCATTTTCTGACATTTGCCATGGTAGCCCCCATGGCATCCTTCGGCACGCTCTCTGTCGGAGAAAGACGGGATGGTGAGGACCGACCTGCGCGGTCTGCCGTACTGGGATTGGTAGGGGCCTGTCTGGGCATTACACGTAAGGACGTGTCTGGACAGAACGCATTGGCAGAAGAGTATGGCCTTGCTGTTTTGTGTCATGCTTCTGGTCACGTGTTAACGGATTATCACACAGCTCAGACAGCACCTTCACGCCGAAACTGGCGGCCTACAACACGGGCACAGGAACTGGCTGATGCTCCTGGTGAGTTGGCGACAATTCTTTCACGTCGAGATTATCGGATAGGAAGTTGGTATCTCGGTGCCATTTGGGTGCGAGGCAGCACTTCTCACTGGTCTTTGGCAGAAGTGCGTGATGCCATGCAACACCCTGTCTTTACGCCCTCTTTGGGGCGTAAGGCTTGTCCACTGGGTCTGCCTCTTGCACCAGAACTTGCGGAAAGCGAGTGTGCGGTATCTGCTCTTTTGTCACGCCAGACAAATGGTCCCGAAAGTCAGGTTCATAACCGTTCTGGTTTGTTCAGGAATCAACTTTCCAAACGAAATACACCTACTGAAACACTTGTTGTCATGGATATTGCAGACGTGGCGGAACAGGGTGGTGGCCATACTGTTATTCGGCGTGAAATGCGCCGTGACCAACCTCTTTCGCGTGCACGATGGCAGTTCGGGCTGCGTGAAGAGGCTTTGCTTCTGTGTAAAAGGGAAACGGCGTGATGACTGTAGGTTTCCTTTCGCGCGTTGCATTACGGCGCGATGCGTCTGTGCAGGCACTGGCTGGACTTCTGGTTCCACAGGGAGAAGGTCGTCAGCATGGAGCCGCACATCATTTGCTCTGGGTATTGTTTGGTGATGACCCCAGTCGTATTCGTGATTTTCTATGGCGACAGACCGAGCCAGGACATTTCATGATCTTATCAGCCCGGAAGCCAGTGGATAGCCATGGGTTGTTCGAAATTGAAAGTCGAGAGTTTACGCCCAAATTAAGGGAAGGAAATCGGCTACGCTTTCTTTTAAGAGTAAACGCGACAATTGATCGAAAAGTGCCAGGACGTAAGCGCAGTCAACGCCATGATGTGGTGATGGATGCATTGTATAAATTGCCGCCAAGAGAGCGGGCTGCAGCGCGTGAAAGCCTTGTAACCACCGCAATGGAAGCATGGTTGGCCAGACAGGGGCACCGTACTGGTTTTGAGCTCAAAGAGGGTAAGCTGGCTATTGAAAGTTGTGATGTCTTGCATATTCCGCGTGCACAAGGGCAGGGGAAGGCAACTTTTGGTGTTGTCGATGTAACCGGAGAATTATGTGTAAGAACACCAGATCTTTTTACGCAGGCTCTTATGCAAGGTTTTGGCAGGGCACGTGCTTTTGGTTGTGGATTGATGCTTGTCCGGCGCACAATTTAAGGAGGCTTGATTGTGTCTCGTCCTTTACCGGGCTTACCACCACCGCGGCCAATTCCGTTAAAAGAGCGTTCATCAATTCTGTTTGTTGCAATGGGTCAGCTGGATGTGTTGGACGGGGCATTTGTTCTGGTCGATCAGAATGGTATCCGCACACATATTCCCATAGGTGGCTTAGCTTGCCTTATGCTGGAACCTGGCACACGGGTGAGTCATGCCGCCGCTGCATTGGCAGCGCGTGCTGGTACTTTACTGATATGGGTAGGAGAGGCCGGTGTGCGTCTGTATGCCTCAGGTCAACCTGGGGGCGCACGAGCTGACCGATTGCTGTTTCAGGCGCGGTTGGCACTTGATGATACGGCCCGTCTAAAAGTTGTGCGTAAGATGTATGCACTGCGTTTTGGAGAAGATGCACCAGAAAGACGGTCTGTAGATCAGCTTCGTGGTATTGAGGGTGCACGTGTAAGAGAGACATATCGTCTATTGGCGCATTCTCATGGTGCCGACTGGGATGGGCGGCGTTACGACCCACACGAGTGGGATACTGCGAATGTGGTTAATCGCTGTTTATCAGCTGCAACTGCAGCACTTTATGGCATTACGGAAGCTGCTATTTTGGCTGCTGGGTATGCGCCAGCAATAGGTTTTTTGCATACAGGCAAACCCCAAAGTTTTGTTTACGATATTGCAGATATTGTAAAGTTTGAAGTTGTGGTACCTGAAGCGTTTCGGGTAGCTGCAGCGGTGCAGCGCGATCGTCTGCTTGACGGCCAGAGGGTGACAGATCCGGTGGCGGCTGTAAGGCATCGGTGCCGAGATCAATTTCGCAAGACAAAGATTTTAGCGCGCCTTATTCCTCTTATTGAAGATGTATTGGCTGCTGGTGGAACTGAGGCACCATCCGTACAGCCCGAAGCAATGCCGGTTGCTTTTGCAGACCCGAAAGGTTTGGGTGATGTTGGTCATCGTGGTTGAAAATGCTCCGCCACGTTTGCGTGGGCGGTTGGCTGTATGGCTTCTGGAAGTGCGGGCTGGGGTTTACATTGGGAGTTATGGCCGGCGTGTGCGTGAAATGATATGGGGGCAGGTTTGCGCCTATATTGAAAATGGCAATGCTGTGATTGCATGGGCGGCCCCCAATGATGCTGGGTTTGAATTTGATACCTGCGGTAAGAATCGTCGCGTGCCTGTAGATCTTGATGGCTTGCGTCTTGTTGCTTTTGGGCCTGAAGCTGCTCTTCCTATACATCCTGGACCAACAACGACAATGCTTCCAAGGCGACGTGGAAAAGGGTAATATACGAACTCCATTCAGTTGGTAGTTTCTTTGACAATAGAATAATTCTTTAAAATCAAGTGCTTTCACGAAGAGTGTTCCCCGCACACGCGGGGATGAACCGGCCGGGGCTTTCTGATTGCTGACCTTATGGGGGTGTTCCCCGCACACGCGGGGATGAACCGCAGCATAAACACCTTCGATCAGATCATACATAGTGTTCCCCGCACACGCGGGGATGAACCGCGGCGCTTTGCCCTGTTCTGTCTGTTCCTGCAGTGTTCCCCGCACACGCGGGGATGAACCGGTCTCTTTTCTCATCTTATTTCTTGCAACCCGGTGTTCCCCGCACACGCGGGGATGAACCGCGGCGTAGAGCGCTTTACAACAGAAGTCGTGAGTGTTCCCCGCACACGCGGGGATGAACCGGAGCCGTCTGTCGTGGAGGCAAATACCTTTTGGTGTTCCCCGCACACGCGGGGATGAACCGGCTGCTGATGAGGCTGAGGCCAAGAAAAAGGCGTGTTCCCCGCACACGCGGGGATGAACCGATCTGGCAGTGTTGATCTATTGCCGCTTCGTAGTGTTCCCCGCACACGCGGGGATGAACCGTATTCTCCCCCGAATTCTACAGTTCCGAATTCGTGTTCCCCGCACACGCGGGGATGAACCGTTTCGTTCACGCTCCGTCATTTTCCACGCCATGTGTTCCCCGCACACGCGGGGATGAACCGAATGAGCACAGAACCAAACGAAAAATTCCTAAGTGTTCCCCGCACACGCGGGGATGAACCGGCGGTTCTGACGTGGTGGGGCGCATCGCTTCGGTGTTCCCCGCACACGCGGGGATGAACCGGTTTATCAAGGGTGTTGGAGAAGACATGCAATGTGTTCCCCGCACACGCGGGGATGAACCGGCCGATATTGATGCCGAGTATATTGATCGGGGGTGTTCCCCGCACACGCGGGGATGAACCGGCTACAACAGCGAGAAGCGGTTGGACGAATTAGTGTTCCCCGCACACGCGGGGATGAACCGACTTACTCACTTCACCGTCAGGGCTTGTTACTGTGTTCCCCGCACACGCGGGGATGAACCGATGCACTGAGCATGGTGCAGGATGCTTCTGACGTGTTCCCCGCACACGCGGGGATGAACCGGTTGCCCGTATCCAGCAACCCGGCTGCAAGATGTGTTCCCCGCACACGCGGGGATGAACCGGTTTATCAGTTCTTCGACACCAAAATCATTCAGTGTTCCCCGCACACGCGGGGATGAACCGCTAAAGTCCACATCACAAATGCCTCAAACTATGTGTTCCCCGCACACGCGGGGATGAACCGCCAGCTGGATGCGCTGGCCAAAACCTATTGGGGTGTTCCCCGCACACGCGGGGATGAACCGGCTATTGGATATTTTCGATCTGTTTTTTCCGCGTGTTCCCCGCACACGCGGGGATGAACCGTCGCCCACGGCCTTAAAAGATGTTGTGACTTCGTGTTCCCCGCACACGCGGGGATGAACCGATGTTAAACCAGAGCATCAGGAATATGCTCGTGTGTTCCCCGCACACGCGGGGATGAACCGACCGCCTGCGCTGGCGGCATCAATCGCGGCTGGTGTTCCCCGCACACGCGGGGATGAACCGCATGAGTGGAAAGTGTTCAAGATGGTTAGGGTGTGTTCCCCGCACACGCGGGGATGAACCGGTTAAAACGCAAGAAGACCGTATGATTCGAGGGTGTTCCCCGCACACGCGGGGATGAACCGAACGCAGGCGCGGCTGTTCTGATTTACAAACCGTGTTCCCCGCACACGCGGGGATGAACCGGTCGGACCCTGTCGTACCTTCGCGCGCCAAGGGTGTTCCCCGCACACGCGGGGATGAACCGGGTTCAAACGAACCCGTCTTATGTTCTGCCGGGTGTTCCCCGCACACGCGGGGATGAACCTCCTTCAACGGTTGGTTCAAATGGTTTCATTTCGTGTTCCCCGCACACGCGGGGATGAACCGCTTTACACAAATAACGGGAGCGGCCCTGCAACGTGTTCCCCGCACACGCGGGGATGTGAGTTGCCTAGGTTTTGTGGAGACAGAAAAAACCGGAGCAATTCAGACGCAGAGGAATGGTGGAGATCATGGATACGGACATCCTTTCGGCCGGCTCCCTTTCGGATGCGCCGCCATGGCTTCTGCACATCCGTCGGGTGGCTGCCATCCTTGCGACCGGTAATCACATACGGGTTTTCTTAGTCGTTTTTCGTATGGGTGAAGGTTTTTCCTCCATTGTGCCAGAATGACCTCTTTGTCCAGCCGAGGCTTCGTCATGGCGGGAGCCTGCTGGTTAAGGATGGTCTATCTGTCATGAAGAGCGTTTAAAAGAAGACGTCGCAGGCACGCTGGTTGACACTCTGGGTCAGCTATTATGCTTCATTATCACCGGCGGTCAGATCCATGATGCCACTCAGGCATCCGCATTGTTTGAAGGCCAGATTGCGGCTGTAGTTCATCGCCGATAAGGCTTATGACAGCGATGAATTGCGCAAACAGATTGCAGACATGAAAGCAGAGGCCTTCATTCCGTCAAGACGGAAGCGTAGGATCATCATCCCGCACGATTGGATTATTTACAAACAGCGTAACCGTATCAAGCGATGCTTCAATCGCTTGATACATTTTCATCGCTTCGCAATGAGCTATGATCGTATAACTATCCATTTCACGGCTTCGTTCGCCTCCTTTCAGTCATTCGTCATGGTATTTCCGAAATGAAAAATAGGTAACCTTAAAAATTTTTTATTTCATTTAGATATGTTTGATTATTTGAAATACCAGCCTCCGTGTTGGCTTGGCTCAGGGACATCAAGGCCATCGCGATCATACAGTTGTTTCATGGCGTGTTGAATCATGTCACCCTGCAAGATGGTATCGTATTCATGCAATTTTGAGGCAAGAGACGCGACATCGTTGTTGGAATCTCCCATGGGCCAGAGTGCCGACGTTGCCAGTTGTCGCTTGCGCTGCATAAGGCTCTGCAAGAGAAGGTCAAAAGACTGTTCCCGATAATTCGGATGGATTGCAAGCGGTACGTGAATCGTAACTTCTCGCGTTTGTCCCAATCTGTGAACGCGATCATTACATTGTTCTTCTACGGCAGGATTCCACCAGCGTGAAAGATGGATGACATGTGTTGCTGCTGTGAGAGTCAGGCCCGTTCCTGCGGCCTTTGGTCCAAGAACCAGAACGTCAAAGCCACCATTTTCATGAATATTTTTCTGAAAATTATTGACTATTTGCTGTCGTTTCTTGATGGGGGTGTCCCCGTTGATCAAATCTATCTTCTTCAGGCCCAGCTCCACTTTTGCCAATTCGATGAACCGATGCTGCATGCGGCGATGTTCGATAAAGACAAGAGCCCGTTCGCCTGCGGCACGGATACGTTTGAGAATATCGAAAGTTACTGACAGGCGTGCAGATGCCTTGATAAAGTCTTCTGTTTCCATATCTGCATCCAATGCAGGGTGGACTGAAACACTGCGAATATGATGGAGCATTTTTAGCGCGGCCCCAGCTCCCCCCTTTTGAAGCTTTGCTCTTGCCTCTTCGTATTTCTGTGCCTGAAGGGGGGGCATTTCCTGTGGATGCAGGAAACGGGACTTGGCGGGAAGATCTCGTGCGACTGTTTCCTTCAGGCGCCTGATGGCGAAAGCTGGCCGTGTCTGGAAAGATGAGAAGAGGCGCCGGTGCAGTTCTTCCATATTGCTCGGTTCTGCCGTACCGTAGCGCTCCTTGAAATCATGCAGGGAACCGAGTGCTCCCGGTGCCAGCGTATCCATGATCGCCCAGATATCTGTAGTGGAATTTTCAATCGGTGTTCCAGTCAGGCCAATTCGAAAATCTGTTCTGAGCGTGTGTGCCGCAAAAAACGAAAGCGTTCCTGGAGTTTTGATATTCTGTATTTCGTCAAACACGGTTACGGAAAAAGGTATACGTGCCAGAGAATGTTGATAGTTTGTGAGTGTTGAATAGGTTGTCAAAATCCAGGTAAGATGCCCGCATCCCCGTTCAATAGTGTTGTGGATATCAGAGAAATCAAGTTTCTCCTCTCCTGTTTCCTTGTCTGTTCCGTGCTGTCCCGGTCGCTTGCGTGCACTGATGGCGGTGCCATAAAGCCGCACCAGAAAGCCGAGGCCGGGTTTTGCAACGTGCAACTCTACCTCTTCTTCCCAGTTTTTAAGAAGTGATGTAGGTGCGACAATAAGAATGGGTCTGCGTGGGCCAGTCTGCTTCATGTGTTCGTTCAGCCAGACCAGAAACGAGAGTGTCTGAAGGGTTTTGCCGAGTCCTTGTTCATCAGCATTGAGAATCCCTGGTAAGCCCGCCTTCCAGGCTTGTATCTGCCATTGGAGACAGGAAACCTGATGATCTTTAAGGCGTGTCAAGATAGCTGAAGGAACGGCCTCTCTCATGGTGCTGTAACGAGGGTAAAGAGGAATATTCCATGAAAGATTTTCAGTATTTTCAAGAGTTTTTAGGATAATAGGCCCCTGTTTGGGGGGACAGTCATCATCTTCCCGTTCATCTTCTTCGGACACATGGTCTTGTTCCTCAATCTGCCTGTCTATAAATTCAAGCATCTGCGGCGTTGCGGGAAGTGTGTTACCGGCGATGGAAACGACACTTTCACCATTGGCAAGGCCTGCTTGCATCTTTTCACGTAGGGCATGTAATGCGGAAAGCGGCATGTTATTGATCAGCGTAGACGTTTCCGAAGTGAAAATTTCAGGTAACCACGTTGTGCCACTTGGGTCATTCCGACCGATCAGATTGCCATGGTAAACCTCAACACCGACAACCCGTTCGGAATACTCCTTCGTTTCGACAAAAGCTGGAACGGCGATGGCTTCGATAGCCTCTTCTTGCTCTTCAGGGGAGAGGTTCGCTAATTCTCCCTTGGCATATAGATCCGCTTCAACCGCTTCCGTAATGCGGGTACGCGGATTACGGATGAATGCACGTCGCTCTTGTGGTGAAGCGCGTTGCATCTCCTTCATAGTCTTTAGGACAGGAGCAACACTCGGGTCTATGACAAGGTAGTGACCCTGCGCGAGATTATAGGCCTTGAGAACATCGCGTTCACGAAATTTTCTCTGGAATCGAAGAAGATCTGGATGTTCCAGTTCACCGTTGGCTTCGGAAGACATTCCGTTTGTATCAAGCCGTCTTGAGGAAAATGGAACTACCTCAAAATCTGTCCCAGCCTCGTTTGGTGAAATTGAGAGGCAGTCAGAAAGCGAGATTTTCAAGCCCTGTAGAAAATCAGTCATCGACAGCCGTGTCGTAGGGTTTTCACCAGCCATTTCGATGCCGGGGTCCAAGGCCTGTCTGAAACGGGCAAGGGCTTCCCAGTGACGCGTGTCATCCTGGGTGCGAACAAAGCCATCGGCAACATCCAGCGCATCGAGCATCCATAAAGGAATACGCTGACCACCTGCCATGTCGAGAATGGCACCGGTGCGCTGAGGTCTTCGATGCTGACCGCCTCGTTCCCAATGATAAGTCAGGCGGAAGTTGGGACTTCCGATCACACCTTCTGCATCTGTGCATAGTGTCAGATCGGTGAGGGGAGGGAGACCAAGGATTTCGGCAGTTTCAGCATCAAGGGCAGCTACAAGGCGGTGACTCATGGTAATACGAGTTTTGGTAATTTCCAGATTTTCGCCCATTTCATCAGACAAAGCGCGCAGATCGCCCACTGCAAAGATAAGTCTGTGGTCCTGCTCGGAGAGATTCTCCAGATCCGGTTCTGAAGAGGACGGCATGAACATACGGGCTAGCAGCTTGCGGCGCGCGGGCTGCACATCAAGAACAATGGTCTCAGGAGAATAGGTAAAGCTGAAATTCATGAAAGGACGCTCCGGTGTGCACGTGACTGCCAGTCTCCGAGATGCGCAAAACTATCAAGGCAGGACCTTCGTCTTATATCGGCGACATCATAGCGCGCTTTGTACAGTTGAGGCGTTCCGGGCGCATCTGCATCAAAAATATGTAGTTTGAAATTATATGTACCTTCAATAACGATTTTCTTGCCAATCCGCATGAGCAGAAGTGATTTATCTTTTTCTCCAGTCTGACGCCCAAAACGTAAGGAATCTTCCCTCGTGTTGGAAGGCAGTTTTTCCAAGGCCGTGTGGTATCCTTCTTCGTTAAAAGCTACCCAGAGTTCATCGACACTTTCCTGTTCAAGCATTGTTTCCCAAAATTCTTCCCGATCTGACCACATGTGACCGTGTTCAACCTCTGCTAGAATCTGAAATAGGAAACGGAAGTCTGCCCGCATCAACCAGAGAAGAAACGTCTTTTCCAGTTCAGGATCAACTTCGTTCCATACCGGATGGCGGCTGGCCTTGGGGTGACCATAGAACTCGGTCAGATGATCGGTGAGGAGGGATGCGATTTCCTTGGGGGGCCGCTTCTGACGCCATGGTACCAACAAGGCGTTGATGGCAGCTCCGGCTCCGGTCTGCCTCAAGGCTTGGCCATCGGGTCTGAGCCAGTCCAGTAGACGGTTGATCTCCCGTTTCTGCCTGAGGCGTGGTGCGATCCGCCGAACAAAAGCGAGGTGGGCAAAGTCCATCAGGCCAGGTGCATGTGGCTGACGCAGACCCATGGCCCGCAGCCCGTGCCATGGGTCATCCATTGTGTCCATTTGTGCAGCAATCGTTTCAGGTGCCGTACGAGGATCAAAAAGATCTGGAATATGGGATATGAGATCCTGCCAGTGTGGACCGATGCGCGCCCTGTTTCTCTGAAGGGCAGCCGCCAACTCATGGGTCTGGCGGGCAGCTGGATCAAAGCTTTCCATATAGACGCGAACCATCGGGTTGATGAAACCACTACGGGTGGAAGCATCAAGTTCCTTCAGGAGAAAGGAACGAATGGAGGCAAACTCGGAATTGTCTCTGAACTCGGGAGAAAAAGCGAACCCTGCGCTTTGAATGACAAAGCTCAACGGAACACCGTGCCAATTATTGGTCTGGATATGGCGCAGCATTTCGCGCAAGATGCCTATGGGGCTACGTTCTGGGGTAATTGTTGGTAAGTCATCAAAGCGATCCAGCACACAGCGAATCGTTCGTAGAATATTTTCAAAATTTGGGGGTGGAGGAAGCCGCAAGGGAACCATGTTCGCAAGCTGTTCAGACAGCGGTGTCTGCGTATTCCCATTTTCCTTCACCTTACCCATGAGGAGCATCCATAAGGGCGGTCCGGAGATGTTCGATTTCTTCTGAGCGGGCTGGGACGTACATGATAAGCCGTAAATCGATCCGGCGATTTTCGGCTTTTCCTGCAGCTGTATTATTAGATGCAATTGGCCGCATTTTGCCATAACCCGCCACGGAGAGAACCGGCTGCCTTTGATAGCTCAAATGAGATGTAAGGCGTGGCTCCTTGGTAACCATCACGCGAAAGGTCTCGTCTGCCCGGTTGGTGGAAAGAACAAGGTTGCTTTGATCATCTCCGTCTGAGTCCGTATGGCCTTCGATCTGTACGGCCTCGATGACAGCAAAATTCGGGTTACATTCCGAGTGCCATGCAGATTGGGGGCCAAGCGTGTAACAGGGTAGAAGCTGTTGCAGACGAACGCCAACGGATTGCACGATATTCACGCGCTCTGGTCGCAGCATTGACGAACCAGACGCAAAAAGGCCATCACCTTGAAAATGAAGGGCATCAGATTGCTCACTCAATGTCACCTTGAGGTCAGGAAACTCGATATTCAGTTGATCTCGGAGTTTTTCCAGTATCTGTTTCCGTTCCATCATGGCTTGATCAATGTAATGTTCCAGCGGATTTGGCTGTTTCAATCTGGCGATCTCATCTTCGAGGTCATGAACCCTTTTTTCTGCCACATCCTTCTCGACCACGACCTGCCGGTAAATTGATAGTGGGATACTTTTCTCTGGATTATATTTGCTGGAAAAATAGGCCAGAAGCAGGATGACGATGAACAGAAAACTGACGGTCAGATCCGTCATTGAGACGAACGCCGTTTCTTCCTCGACCTCCTGGCTTTCCCGATTTCTCTGCCGTCCCCGCATTAGGAATGCCCCTGCTGCGGGGAGAATTCATTTTGCTGCTCAATAATACTTTGCAGTTTGGAAACGGCAGAGTTTAGTCCCTTTGACATCTCCTCAACGTGTGAACGGATCGATTGCATCGCCTGTTCGACCTGTATTGCGTAAAGATCAAAGGCCTTGCCAAGTTCTTCATCGATCGTATCAAGTCTTTCGCCCTGTCCTTGTAAGCGCTCAAGTACCTGCGTAACAGCTTCCAGCGTGGTTTCTATGCCGCGTCGCTCATCACCGAGCGTCTTACTTGCACTTGCCAACACCTGCGCGGCACTTTCTGCCGTGCTTTGCGCACTGCGTGTAACAAGCGAGACAGCATTATGCGTGCCTTCGGCCATTTGTCGCATGGCACTTTCAATTCTTTCTGTGGTGGCCCGAACAGGTTCGGCAGCTGCAATCAGATCCTGAGAGGAACTACGGAAAGTACCTGCCGCTTCTGCCCCGGCCTGAGCGCCATCGCGCACAGCGTCGGCAGAACGGCGCATCGCGGTAGCTCCTTGGTCCAACACCTCCACAAAACTGCCTAGCCTCTCCGAAATCGCAGTAATTG
The DNA here is from genome assembly GCF_004014775.2 of Acetobacter oryzoeni. Taxonomy (NCBI): domain Bacteria; kingdom Pseudomonadati; phylum Pseudomonadota; class Alphaproteobacteria; order Acetobacterales; family Acetobacteraceae; genus Acetobacter; species Acetobacter oryzoeni. Next base: position 1,608,446 of record NZ_CP042808.1, on the reverse strand, counting down.
GCGCAATCAGCTCGCTATTGGCTCGTGTTGAAACTTCACTGGCCACGCGGGCAATATCGTTTCCTGCCTGACCAAATGCGGAGAGAACTGATTGTCCAGTGGCAGCAATCGAAACATTTGCCGTTTCTCCAGCTTCTTTCATACGCAGTTGCGCGGCCTCGGCACCAGCATGGGCTGCATCTTCCATTTCTGAGCGCATGGTTCTGGCTGCTTCGCTCAATTCCTGTGCCGCAGTCGACATCGCCCGTGCCCCTTCGGACGTGTTGTCGCGGATGCCCTCCAGTGTACGATTCATGACTGAAAGCAGCAGTTCTGCGCCTTGGTTAAGCGCACCAGATGTTGTCTGAGCGGTTTCCGACATCGTGCCGCGCAGGTCATCTACGGCTTGCCCCATGCGGACAATTGCCTGCTCCATTTCGGATCCCATCCGTCCGGAAGATGTATCCATTTGCGTTACAAGCTGCCCAATCCTGTCAGCCGCTGTGGCAAGTCGATCACTTGCTTGTGAAAGCGCAGCCCCTACACTTGAAGATAACTGGGATGAGAGATCTGAAGCTAGTTCAGACAGGCTATCAGAACCTTGCTGGCCAACCTTATCAAGGATTGGCTGCATGGCGGTAGTAATGGAATTCGATATTGCCGCAGGCAGTTCATCCCGTAGCGGCTTTCCTATTTCAGCCACCAGTTGGGTCGTAAGGGCCTGATTATGCTCCCGCGCTTCCTGCATGGCTTTCAGCTGATCAAAGCCGATTTGCTCAAAGCTTACAAATGTCAGTTTCTTTTCGATTGTTCCACAGAGCCCGTTCAAGGCCTTGTCAAGTTTGACGGTAAGATACCGCAGAAGCATTGTAAAAACGATGGAACAGGCAAGTCCCATAAGCGACATAATGAATTTCGCCGATGCAATTTGCAAAAGGTGTTGCATTGCTTGATCGGTGATCGCATTTGATTGTGCCATAGTCTGCAGAGCAGCGATCAAGCCTAAAAACGTACAGGCAAGGCCAACAGACACGAAGAGTCCTGGACAAATACGAAAAAAACCACTTCCAAAATGGAGATCTTCAACATTGAAGAATAGGGACGGCCTTACTGAATTATGTAAATGGGGTGGTTCCTTCGTATCGAATACAAGAGTCTCATCAAACTCATGCCATGCTTCCTGAAGAGAGCATTCGGCACTATTCGCTTTTGCGGCTTGTTCACTCCAGTGGGCAATGCTTTCTCTATCTTGGGGAAGACCGGTTTCTATTTTCTCACGCAGCTTTCTTATCGCGGTCAAGCGAGAACGATAGCGGCGAATAACCTGAACTGACGCAATTGCCAGCCAGATAAAGAGTATAAGAACAACAAGTCCCGGGCTTGGATCCCATACTAGGATTTGAGCAAAGTCCAAGACAAAATTACGGACAAAGATACCGACCGAGGAAAACAAAGAAAGCATGAAGACCCAGAGTATTTGACACTATATTATAATCGCATCTCCCCAGATGCGGCACAAGACATGTTATTACAGGATGTAGCGGGATTATGCATCATACGGAATGAGCATTGTTAGCAACTGTGTTTAAGCGGCGGAGCTAACCATCTAAAGACTTTGCCTATCATCGGCGAGATGACCAGTTAAGAAGAGGGCAGTCGGGCACTTTCAACGGCATGGAATAGTGGCAGTGGTAGGTATCCAAAAAACGCCACACTCCTGAAGAATGTGTTCACAATGCCCTTCATGTAGAATGGTGGTCCGGTTTGGGATGCCTGTTGTATAAGCAATTGGAAAGGCCCGTTGATCGCATTTCGTTGAGGGAAAGGCGATCAAAATGTTCTGTTGGGGGCCATGGGATATTACGACAGAGGTTATACAACGCGATCTGATCAGGCGAGACCGTGCACTTGGGTGCTTGGTTAAGTCGACCTGCCGCTCAATCTGAGCGATAGGACTTTGAAGCATGATGTTCGCTTTGCGAAACACAGATCAGAACTCTGTATGATCAATGTTAGGCGAAAGTGGACATGGCTCTGAATAATTAAACGGTCCGTTTGGCGAGGGCAGGGGGCTTATTGATTTCCGTGAGAGGGTTAGGCGCGGACAGAAAAAAGTGTATCGAAACAACCTATTAATCCCACTTTGTTCTTAACTTGCCAGTGCTGCAATTTGAGAGCCAATCCTGCCCCCGCAACCAATTCCATCATAATTCCCTACAAATCGACGTCTGATCGCCATGAAATACTGGTGCATCAGACAGTTACACGCGTCTCGCCCCTCGAAAGAGGGTTGGGCAATCACGCGCGTCTACGTATCGCCATGGCCTACAGGGCCACCTCAAATGGTTTCTCCGATCGTTTGTTCAATATTCATCGAAGGAACCAGATCAATGTATGAAGATCAGGAAATGCGCGAGGAAATCCGTTCCCGCATGAAGGGCCGGATCCGGTTCAATGTCGCCACAGACAGGATCGAAGTGATCGTAGGGGAGCCGGACGAACTTCTCCGGTGGGAGCCGATCAACCGGCTCACCATGCTCCAGCATCTTCCACCGTCGGTGGTAGAGAGGCTTTGGGACATGTTTGCCGATGCGGCAGGATCAGGCTTCTATGCCGAAGATCGGTTGGCCGGGGTGAAATTTCTTGGGTTACACAGAGTGGCAGAGTATCTTGAGGAAGAGGAAGGCATCCGGATTGAGGAAATCCCGATGCCTTCGCGCTCTGCACCAGCACCAGCTATGAGTCTCAACACCTATCTTGCGGGGCGAGATCGGACAACAATCGCCGAAATCCTGAAGGCCGTTCCAGACACCGTCGAAAAGGAATTACCTCTCAGGCTCAAGCATGCCGGCGACTTCCATCTGCGAAGCCGCCGGATACCGCTTCAGTATCAGTTCTCCTTTTCCATGATGAACCAAGGAGAACTCAAGAGGCGGGGGTAAGGGCCCTCCCATGGAAATATTTCGTGCGAAGGGTAGAATGGGGGTGAGCGGACAGTCTGTTTTTTCTTAACCAAGAAAAAACAGAGATATTTTTAATGCTTTGAGAACCATTTCCAGAATCGAGGATTCTTTTTTTCTTTGGTTTGTAAAATCGATGTTTCCGTAAAGCCTCCCTCTCTATGTTCTTTAGGAGAAAAATCTTGAATTGTATTATCGTTTATTACTTCATCAAGGAATAATTCGAACTGTTTTCGTGCTCTGTCGCGGTCATATTCTAATAAATTAATATACTTTCCCACCTCGTTTCCAATTTTATCATCTTTCGAATATATTTCTGTTGATGAAATACTAATTATAAAATTTACCAAATTCACGACGATTTTTTCTTTCTTTTCTTTTTTAAGTGAAAGTAAAAATTTTATTAGACTTTTGTTGTGTGTCATTGCCAAACATGCTCGGGGAGAGTATGGGAATACGTGTATAGATTTCTTATCCCCGATATCTGGAAAAGATGCATATGGGTAATTTGACGTGATAAATGAATTATTAGGCTCATTTATATTAATTATTATATATTCTATTCCTTGATATAAATTTAATAATGCAGAAGAATCTAAACAATTATCCAGCAATACCAATTTTGATAAATTGTTATCCTCCATGAGATTCTTAAAAGAATTATCGAATGCATCTTTTCCAAACGAAGAAACAATCTTATTATAAATATCTGATCCTTCTCTTAAAACATCTCGCATACCAATCTCAGTATTCTTCATAATTTTCGGATTACGGGCCTGCAAAAGGTAAATATATTTTATAAAATATTTGATATCTTCTTCATCTAAAATATCTAAGATTCCGGATTGGTTTTCGATAATTTTTTTTAAAGTTACCGATCCTTTATCATCAACTTCTCCAAATATGCTTTGCTCAAAATTTAGATTTTCTATATTTTTTGTGTTATGTTTTAAACATAATATATTTATAAATAATTTTATTATTACGTCATTTCTATATTTTGGTTTTATACTATATAAATAACACGAAGAGGATGTTTTCTTTATTGATCTTTTTCGCGTTGATAATTTATTTGTTTCTTCTATTATGCTTGTTTTCCAAATTTTATTCTCACCTACGGACCAACTTCTTAAAAAAATTGAGGATTGTAATGGTGGTTTCGTGGTTCGTCATTCATTTGGTTAATCTTCCTTGATTTGACGCAGACTTATAATCTAATTTGCAGAATTTTTTTTAAAAATTGCTTCGAGCACCTGTCTGCTCTCATATCTTACCTGATCGGCGAAACGTCTGGAAAGAGGGCATGAGCAGCCTGTCCGCTTGCCGTGTGCAAAGCGGACTTACAGCTTTCGCCTATCTCGGTCATAAGAAGAGCCGTTCCAGTTTCCGTAAAGCGGACGGTCGGCAATAATTCTCGTTTCCGCCGATGTCCTCCTCCAGACTTCTGATTGCTGCATGTGCAGCTGATCAGGAGAAAGTATCATGGAAAAGAAAACGCGTTTTCCATCGCCTACGCTGAAGGCGTCCGTGCCTTGGAATGCAGGAAAAATGGTTGGCGCCAAGCGGGCGCTCAAAGAAAAGCACGTCTGGGCTATTCGGTTTTGGCTGGGGAGCGAACAACGTGTCAGAGACAGAGCTTTGTTTGATCTTGCTCTCGATAGCAAACTCAGAGGCTGCGATCTTGTCAGCCTTCGTATCGGCGACATCGTTACCAGTGGTCAGGTGCGCCACCGAGCCATGGTCGTCCAGCAGAAAACTCGGCGACCTGTGCAATTCGAAATTACAGAAACAACGCGAGAAAGCGTGCGGGCGTGGCTGGAACATCGAGGTGGTGGCTTGAATGAGTATGTTTTTCCAAGTCACCTAAGCGCCAAAGCTCACCTGAGCACAAGGCAATACGCCCGGCTTCTGGATCAATGGGTTCAGGCGGTGGGACTGATCGCCGGGGAATATGGAACTCATTCGCTCCGCCGGACTAAGGTTGCCATGATTTACAAACGAACCGGTAATATCCGAGCCGTGCAGATCCTGCTGGGTCATTCAAAACTGGATAGTACGGTTCGATACCTTGGGGTGGATGTCGAGGACGCTCTGGCTCTGTCGGAAGTCTCTGATCTCTGAAACAAACATGCCTCAGGAATTCTCTACCTCCTCCCTATGTGTACATGTTATGATGCCACATAGGGAGGAGACCATGAGCCAGCATCTTTCAGATAACGCACCATTACCACGGAAAATCGGTGTTCGGGAGTTCCGGGGAAACCTGACAGCGTATCTGCGTCAGGTCAGGCAGGGCAGTACGATCTTGGTGACGTCTCATGACCAGGTCGTAGCCGAACTGCGGCCGCCAGCCTCTTCCTATCGCCCCCGTCGTCAACCCGGCGCATTGCGCGGACGGATCAGAATAAGCGAAGATTTTGATGAGACACCGCCGGACCTTCTTGAAAGCATGGAACGCGACCTGTGAAGGTGCTGCTTGATACGCATGCGTTGCTGTGGTGGCTTTCGGACTCCGACCGGCTGGGTGAGACTGCACGAGAAATCATCGCAGACCCGGTTCACGATATTCTGGTGAGTATCGTGTCACTCTGGGAGATTGCGATCAAAATCCGTATCGGAAAGCTGGATGCGGATATGAATGATATTCTGGCAGCCATTCCTGAAGAAGGTTTCTCTCTATTACAAATACAGACCGAGCACCTACAGATCCTGATGTCTTTGCCTCTGCATCATCGTGATCCGTTTGACCATCTCCTTATGGCGCAGGCGCAAGCTGAACACGCCACATTTCTTTCGGAAGACGGACAAATGGATCATTACTCCATCAAGCGAATACGCTGTTCGTGAAGCAGAAACTGCCGTCAGAACACGCCTACATGAGCGACATGGAATAAGCAATGCCGCCTTGCTGATAGCGGACAGTTCACGATGAGCACATTCATACTGCTTTAATAATGCCGATCGCAATTACTGCAGCGCGGATACCAGATTGGAAAGAAACCTCATGAAGCAGGATTTCGATATCGGCTATCATGTCTGACGTTCCGTCTTCTATTTACAACACTATTGGAAAAAACGTGATCCATTTCAAACAAAAGGCATTTCTCCTGCCTCTGTATGTCTTGTTCCTGCATATGCCTGATCTGGCATCCGCCTCATCCAGACAGGAGAATGATGGATGGGAAATTTACACTAATGCCCGTTTCCAATATCAGATTTGCTACCCTTCCCGACTGCTAAAACCACAAGGTGGACCCGATAATGGTGACGGGCAGAAATTTTTAGCTTCTGATGGTAGTGAACTAACTGTTTTTGGGGGTACAATGATATTTTGCATTGGACGCTTGAATATACATTAAAGACATATAGTGCAGATCTTGTTGGTCATAACGGTAAAATTACTTACCAGGTCATAAAAAAGGATTGGGCTGTTTTTTCTGGAGATGATGGTGAAAAAACGGAATTTTACGGGAAAATTTTTATTCGGAATAATCAGTTTTACATATTCAAACTTACTTATAAAAAACAATATAAAAATCAGTACAGTAAGATTGTTGCGATAATTTCAAAATGCTTCACTCCTGGAGTATAACTCATTTTTTCATAAATTGTATTTATATAAAAATTTTTGTTTCATTATAGATTTAATCTTTGATCCATACTTTGAGTCTGTTGCATAAGAGCCGGTTAACGCATCTGCGTAAGCGTCAGGATTATTCATATATTGCCGTGCCAGTTTATAGGCTGGGTGAGTTGCCAGCAAACGACCATGCTGATCGAAAGCTTCATTCATGGAGGGAAATATCCGGAATGGCGCTATGGTCGCAACAAGCTTATGGTCTTTGGTTTCTTCATGTGTTCCGGCCATGACAAAACTCTGGCCACGTCCCGCCTTTATCCCAAAGGGATTATTGGAATGGGAAGGTATCCTTTTCCCAGAACCATTTTCCAGCATCCACTGGGCTATCGTGATGGATGCAGGTACCTTCCATTTTCTTTGTGCTGCTTGAGCTGCCTGAATAACAGCGGTTGGAATCAGGGATTATGGGTCATGGTCGCCCAGTCAATCACACCCGGCACCTTCCAGTTGGTATTGCCCGTGCCGTCACCAGCGATTTTGCGCACTGCGCCGACCAGTTCCTGGTCCCAGATGCGGCCGTAATCGGGACCGGTCACGGCGCGCAGTTCCACCCGCCCAACCACCAAGACCGCCCACCAACCAGAACTTTCTCTCACCCCATCGACAGAAGCGGTTCGATCTCAATCACCATGAGGCACCGCCACATAATCGCAAGGCAGGAGGACATGTCTTGCTGAAGCACGTCGATCCAACCGACGAATATATCGAACGCCGGTTTACGAAGGAAAAACAGTCCGTTGTTTCATTCTTCACGTCGAAGGAAGAAGCCGAATATACTATTTACAAAGTGCTTAGAGATAACTCCTATTAAGATTGATACGTGGCTCAAGAACGCCAGAAATAGAGAAAGATTCTCCGTTGACGGATATACCTCTGGAAGGGGAACTGTCGTAATCGAGAGTGCCAATCGGCAGCGCAAGGCTGCGCGGCGCATAGAAGTTTCAATTATCAAAAAAGAACACAACGGGATGATTTACTATGTCCAAACTGTTAAACTGTACCAATGATGATATTCTTGACATGTTCCCGCGTATAAAAAATCTTGGTGGCGGCCCATTCGGTGAAGACGCCGATCTCTTCGGTGATACGTTACGTGAAGTTGTTCAGGATGCACCACAAACTCATGATCTGCCGTTCAAACAGCAGACAGTCAACGAATTAAGGAATTTCCTGACCTATAGTGACGAGGATATTGAGCGCGTCAGTTGGGTTGTGCTCGGTATAGACCCAACGGTGGATGTTGAAGAACCACCGAACTGGGGCAGATTTCCAAGCTTGCGGGCATTCTGGTCCACTGTCCTGCACGTTTTTGAAAACGACCCCGAAGTGCAAGCGGGAAGAGAGATTGACCCGAGTACGTAGGCGGGTCCGTTCGTCAACACCGAATACAGGGATGTCTGTTTTCATATGGTGGCGTTCCAGAAGCAGACTTTCCGCTCTCCCCCATAGCGGTCAAAGCGCACTATTTTTGCAGCATCATTTTTGCCATCCCGTCCAGTCTTGCTTTATGGTGCTCCCATTACGGCATCACGCGTTCCAGAAGCGACCAAAATGCTGGGCCATGATTTTATGCTCCCTTCAGATGGCACAGTTCATCCAATATAATGTAATCAATACAGTCACGCGGGGCTTTGCGGTTCGGGACTGCCTGCTGCATGGTATAGGAGTGTATGATCTTGCCAAAGCGGCTTACTCGGTTGAGTGGGCTTAGTGACCAACTTGAAGCATTTTCCCAGACTGTGGATTTTGAGGTGTTCCGCGGAGCTGAACAAGGCACTGGTCTATTCAGACGGAAGCAAAGGCGGGCGTCCTCCGTTTGATCCAGTGCTGATGTTCAAAATTCTGATCATCCAGACGCTGAACAATTTGTCCGACGAACGGACGGAATACCTGATCAACGACCGCCTGTCCTTCATGCGCTTTCTTGGTCTGGGGCTGTCTGAGCGCGTGCCTGATGCCAAGACCGTCTGGCTGTTCCGGGAGCGTCTGACACAGGCGGGAGCAATTGATGTTTTGTTCAACCGCTTTGATGCGACCCTGCGGAATGCCGGTTATCTCTCCATGTCCGGCCAGATCCTGGACGCTACACTGGTAGCGGCCCCAAAGCAGCGCGATACCAATGAGGAGAAGGCCGATCTGCGGGAAGGACGGATCCCACAGGATTGGCAGGACAAGCCGTCAAAGCTATCCCATAAAGATCGTCATGCGCGATGGACGCTGAAGTTCACGAAAGCAAAGCGTCAGGATGACGGGACGATCCCGTCTACGGATCTCGCAATCCCTTTCTTTGGCTATAAATCGCATGTTTCCATCGACCGGAAATTTCGGCTGATCCGCAAATGGAAGACGACCGATGCCGCTGCCAGCGATGGTGCCAGACTACGTGAGGGACTTCTGGATCGCAGTAATACGGCGTCTGATGTCTGGGCAGATACAGCCTACCGCTCAAAAGCCAATGAGGCCTTCATGGAAAAGCATGGCTTTGTCTCGAAGGTTCACAGGAAAAAGCCACATCTTAAGCCGATGCCACGGCATATCCAGAAATCGAATGCAGGAAAATCCGTTATCCGGTCGCGTGTCGAGCATGTCTTTGCCGATCAGAAATCGCAGACAGGACTGTTCATACGAACCGTTGGCATAACGCGGGCCACCATGAGGATCGGGCTGGCCAATATCGTTTACAATAAGCTCCGCCTTCTCTTCATGAAGCGGATATGCGTGCCAGCATAGCAACTCAGAAGGCAGCAAACTCCCTGCGAAGTAAAAGCATGGTGAAAACTATTCACACAAACCAGTAACCATTACGGCCTCAGTCTCAAATTAGCCGCACAAGACATCATTTAACGGTTCTTCGATCCTTCCATGCGCAGAGCAGACGAAGCTGCATATCTCCGTATGGCGGAGGAACTGAGGGCTGCTGGTTTGTCTGTCGTGCATCATCGCGTTGGATGCTTGATGCGCGAGCATGACATTCGTGTTGTCAGGACACGATGGTTCAAGGTGACGCCTAACAGTGCTCACAGTCATGCCATCGCACCCAATTTGCAACAATGCTGTCATGGAGAGCTTCTTCAAAATCCTGAAAGCCGAACTCCTGTAGCGGCACGTATGGATAACGCGTCAGGAGGTCGAGCAGGCCGTCACATGCTACACTAATAATTTTACAATCCTCAGAGGCTACATTCTGCACTCCAATCCAAAAGTCCTCTGGATTATGAGCACAATGCTACTTAACAGATAAACCATGGTTCAGAATTAAACCGTGACATGCCCAGATACGGTATAAGGCGCTCTTGTTCCTCGGTAAGGGATAGGATATATATTATAATATAAATTTTTTAATCCGGTTTGGAATTATTTATATGTCTGGCACAAATACCCTGTGCATAAAATCAATTTCAGAACTGAAAAATTATCACTTCTTTATATCTGATTACCAGCGTGGGTACCGCTGGGAGCAGCAGGATGTCATAAATTTACTGAATGACTTGTGGCAGTTCGGCCGGGTAAATGACAGCCAGCACTTTTACTGCCTGCAACCTGTTATTGTCAGGCGGCGCGTGTCTGACGTACAGCATACGGCAGCGTGGGAAGTGATTGACGGTCAGCAGCGCCTGACCACCATCCACATCATTTTAACCACGCTAGGTGTTACGGCACCCTATATGATTGAATACCAGACACGCCCGGATAGTGCTGCATTCCTGAACAGCATGCAGCAGAACAGGGCCGATACGAACATTGATTTTTACCACATGTTCGAGGCACGCAAGGCGGTGGCGCAATGGCGCGATAAACACACGCCAGAAGCCTGTGCAGTTATAACCCGCATGCTGCAGGAGGCGGGGGAACCCAATGCCCGGATCATCTGGTACGAAGTCGATGCCCAGGAAAATGCCATTACTGTCTTTACCCGCCTGAATATGGGCCGGATTCCGCTGACCAATGCCGAACTGGTCAAGGCACTATTCCTGCGTGACAGCAACTTCCCCAATGATGCGGATCGCTTGGAACAGCAGCGCTTGGCCCAGCAATGGGATGACATGGAACGGGTGCTGCAGGCTGATGATTTCTGGTTTTTCCTGAGCAATACCACACAGGAAGCCAATCGCATCGAACTGATACTGAATCTTGTGGCGCAGCAGTGGAACAACGATACCATCAGCGCGCATGATGAGCACTTCACCTTTCTCAACTTTGCCTTGGCACTGGAACCTGTGGAGTCAGTGCCGGAACCCGCACTTGATGACGATTCACGCGTGCTGCAGGAGACATACAGGAAGAAAGCGCGCAGGCGGGAAGAGTGTTGGCAGGCTGTGCGGACGTGCTTCCTGACCATGCAGGAATGGTACCGGGACCGTACGATTTTCCATCTGGTTGGTTTCATGGTAGCAACACGGTCGATCAGGAAAGAAAAACCGTCGGAACGCAATCCCCTTGTTTCGGAACTGTGGGCAGCATACCGCAACTGCCATTCCCGCACTGCTTTCCGCGCGCTGCTGCGTAACAGGACGGGGTTCCGGTTAGATAAGACCACCCTCATGGTAGGTAAACACAAGGTCGAGGACCTGAGCTATGGTAAAACGCGCTCAGAAGTGGTCAGGACCCTGTTATTCTTTAATATTGCGACACTGCTCAATAACAAAAGCGTCAATACTCGCTTTCAGTTCGATCTTTACAACACGGGACACTGGGATGTGGAACATATCAGCGCCGTAGCCGAGAGCAGCAGTGCCAGCCGTCTGCACGATAGCCAGAAATGGCTACAATATGCCTGTAGGTTCCTAAGTCCCACACATTCGGCCGAAACCGATCTGTACAGGCAGGCAGCAACCCTTGCGGCGAAGGAAAGCGTGGACGCGGAGGCCTTTGCCGCTTTGGTTCGGGCCGTGACGGCCCGTTATACGGCAGGGGAAGATGACGGTGGCAAGGACACGCTTGGCAACCTGACCCTTCTCGACCGCAGTACCAACCGCAGTTACGGCGATAGTATCTTCCCGATAAAGCGCGCACGTATACTTGAACTTGATGCAACGGATACCTTCGTGCCGCTGTGCACCTCCAATGTATTCCTGAAGTATTACAGCCCCGATACTGACGACATGATGTACTGGCGCGACACTGACCGTAATGCCTACCAGAAGGCCATCATCGACACCATCACGGCGTTTCTGGCCCCCGGGGAAAAGGATGGCGTCAAGTCATGAACTCTAACGGTTCCCTGAGCCTATACGACCTGCTTGGCACGCAGGACTTCATTCTTCGCATTCCCGTAGCCCAGCGCGACTATGCACAGGGTAGGGATGGGGAAAAATTCCGGCGGCAGAACTTTCTTCATGTTATAAGGGATGCCTTGCAGGCCGGGCCCGGCAGCCTGCCGCTTGACCTTGATTTCATTTACGGCACTTTGGAGCAGCCTGCCTATGCCTCCCCTGAGCGTCCAGATGCCGGACCTCCGGTCCATCACACACAGGGCGCGTCTACATTTTTTTCGGTACTTGATGGACAGCAGCGCCTGACCACGCTGTTCTTACTGCACTGGTATCTGGCACTGAAGGAAGGGGAAGGCGCAGATTTCCGTAGTCGTTTTGCATCGTGCGGTACCAGTCGCCTGACCTATAACACCCGCGAAAGCGCACGGCTGTTTTTTGATGCCATGGTGCAGGAGCACATGTTGTGCGGCTTGTGGGCCGGAGTTGCAGCTAGCACGGGTATGGCGGATCATATCCGCGACCAGACATGGTTCCACCTAGCATGGAAGGATGACCCCACGGTTGCGGGTTGTTTGACCATGCTTGATGACCTGCACACCAGTCTTGGCGAGTGCGGACCCGGTTTGTACGACCGCCTGACTGGTCGCGACGGGATAGGGGCGTGCATTACCTTCCAGTTTCTGGATATTGGAGCGTTCAAACTCACGGATGATCTGTATATCCGTATGAACGCACGTGGCAGAAGCCTAAGCGCGTTCGAGAACTTCAAGGCCGGGTTGTGCGGGCACCTTGGCGTCAACTCGACCGGTGATGACCAGTTCGCGCACCAATTGGATACACAATGGGCCGACCTCTTCTGGAGTATTGCCAGGCAGCAGGGTTGCGCTCATACTGATGAATATAACAGACTTTATCTGCGGTTTTTCATGCTTATGGCATTTTACCGCGCATGTGAAACTGTCACACTGCCCTTTGACCGACAGAATCGCGAAGAGCAGGTCTATATCAGGCAACTCAGGACGGCAAACGACTACAATCCGCCCATTACCCTGAAAAATTTCAGCCTGTTTGATGGTCTGACCGTGGAGCGAATCACGCGCCTGCTAGATTATTGCGTGCGGCACCCGGTCTTTACTTACGCATCCACCAGTAATGAGGTCCCGGCAATTTTACCCTCGGCCTTGGCACTGCGTACAGGGTATGAAGTACAGGCCCAACTGTATGCACTGGCCGGTTACATTCATGCTGGTGGTGACCCGGTTGGCAATCCGCAGGCCTACCAGCGCTGGCTGCGTGTAGTGAATAATCTTGTCTATAATCACACTATTGACGATGTATCGGCTTTCATAAGGATCTGCCGCCGTTTGGGCGAGATGGCCGAACACCATGTCGACCTGTACGGCTGGATGGCCGCCAGGCCCGGCGCAGACAGCGAGCCAGACCGCAGTGTCGCTGCTCCCGACCAGTGGCACGAAGAATGCTGCAAGGCATGGTTGATCCACACTGACCCGGCGTGGGAAGCCGCTATTACGGCTTGCGAACAGCATGATTACCTGCGCGGGCGAATATGGGCAGTGCTGGAACAGTCCTGGCCCGAAAGTGCGCGCTACCCGGACCGAGCGCAGTTTATCCGCAATACAGCTCTGTTCCATGCCTTGCTTGGGCCTGCAATTCTGTCCTGCCCGCGCTATCTACTGCAGCGCGCGTTGCTGACACTGGGTGACTATACGGCAGGGAAGGACAATCTGTGCGGCCCGAAGCATCGCAGTTACAGTGAACGGTCACAGAACTGGCTGGGTGTTATCAATAGGCGCGATAGCAAATGGCAGTGTGACCAGAGCCAAGGTGAAGGCCTGTTTGCAACCCTTGTGCGCGCAGTCGACCTGCTTCTACCTGTGGTACCGGCCGCTATTCTGGTTCGGGATGTTAAGCGCGCACTGGCGGCGATAATTCGTAAGAACATGAAAGCGATGGTGAGCAGGGGAGAAACATATCATGGCTATCCATGCCCACAATACTGGCGAAATTTAATGATTTCATGCCCACAGGTGTTCCGTTACTGCAGGGAGCACCGTATTGGCAGAGATGACTGGGGACATGCCAACCCCGATATCTACTTGCTCAGTAAAACGACTTATGGCAGCTGGCATGTGGAATTACGGACTTATGTTCTCTACCAATGCCTGAAAAGACACAGACGCCTCTCTAGCATCTTTACCAAAATCAACTGCACGCCGGTCTCCAGACACGGCGTATATCCCACTTTAGATCTGACGTTTTCAGATGGTCAAACTTGCCATGTAGCGTATCGGCATGGACGTTTTGTGGCCATATCAGGCCCCGGCGGGAAAGAAGAAGTGACATTTTCCCCCATGGTAAGGGATATGCTGGAGGCCTATGTGCCGCCTGAATGCTTTTAATCTGTAAATCAAATATCTGAATAATAAAAAATAATGCATTCCCTTACACTTTTCATTACTGAAGTAAATCAAGAAGGCACCACGAACTAATTATGGGCCATCATAACCTTCTGATGCGCGATAACTACAAGGCACAAAGAGTTCTTGTCATATCCCCATATGTTGAGAAAGAATTTTTACATATGTGGTTGAGAATCTAAAGTCGAGCGAACTGATCGTTATCCTTGATGACGGATGCAGGTTCGAAGATATAAGGATGATTCAGAAACTTCCAAAGCTGAAAAACCAAGATTACTGTAGCACTCACCGGAGCGCGCGGCCTTGGGCATGCAAATGTCTTTACGTGTCATGGTTTAATTCTGGACCATGGGTTATCTGTTAAGCGGCATTGCGCTCATGACAGAGGGCTTTTCAATTGGAGTGTGGAATGCAGCTTCTGAGGGTTGTGAAAAATCTTGATGTAGCGTGTAATAGGCTGCGTAAGCTCCTGACACACCATCCATGCATGCCGCTACAGGAGTTCAGCTTTTAGAGTCTTGGAGAAGTTCTCCGTGACGACATTGTCTTAGCAGTCCCCTTTCTGCTCATGGACATGATAAAACCAGTGAGCAGAAAGGATCTTGTGGACGAATTTTTTCCTCTGCTGCGTGAAGAGGCAGAACGGATTAAACAAGATTCGGCAGGTGCTTTGTCGATAGCTGTCCACTTTCTTGATTTGTGGCCGAGACTGAAGGAGAAAAGAAGTCTCTCTCTGCAGGACAACGGATAGCTTTACTCGGTGAAGTGCAATTTGGCGTTACTTGGAGGTTAAAGCAGTCATTGCATCGGTTGATGGTAAGTATCCGTAACGGGCCGGAAGGGGCTTTTACGGCGCATGTAAAGTCGTTAGGCGCATGCAGAAAAAAGAACAGAGAAACAGCTATTTAAAAATCATTTTGTTCTCAAATTGCGATCTTGGATCAAAGCGTGAACGCACACCAGCGTTCGCGCTTTTTTGCGTTCCACATGCCCCGTATCCGTCACACCACGCTGGTCTGTAGCCCAGGCTGCACAATGGAGGTACGGCCAGACCGAACTGGGCAGGATTCTAAAGCTGGTCATTCAGGCATTCAAGATGTGGGGAATCGGTATGCGCAGGCTGCGCAGTGGAATACTACCGCTGATTGAGATTGATGACTAAGCGTTATGGCAATCTCAGCAGCAACCTACCTGTTGGCTCAACAAAAGCCGAGTGGACACCCTGTAGTCGCCTTCTTCTCTATCATAGGATTCATCATAAAACGTAAGTGCAATGCTAGCTCTGTTCTTGTTGTTTAAGTGTGATTGAAACTATATTTTTTTTGAAAACCAATAAGACAATAATGATATTAACATACAAATAAAAGTTTGATAATAATACACATTTTTGCATTTCGTTAATAATTATTTTATTATGCAATTATAGTTTCCCATAATTTGTTATTTTCAAAAAACACACAAAGTAGTAAGTGGTTTTTCACCTCATAAGAGATGTAGTTTTCTATCCTATAAAATCAGAATTGGTTATTTTTGGAGATTTGCAATGTCAACAAAAACTGTTTTATGGACCAGTGGCGGTAGCGGAAGCGGCGATTATAGTTTTGGCACTAGCGAATATGATACAATTGTATCTGGAGATCTGCCAGGCACAGAAATTAGTGATTTAACCATAACCGGTAATGTGACATTTGAAGGATCTGGCACAGTTATTATAAAAAACAATCTCAATGTGTCATCTCATGTTACTATCAATAATGGAATGTCCTTTATTGTAAAAACAAACCTTGAGGGGAGTCCAAATGGTTCAATTACCATTAATGCGGGAGCTAAGTTGGCATATGAAAAAAGTGATGGAAATACTGAGATAAATTTTGGATCTCTTGGTAACGGAGAAACGTCAACATTAGAAGTTTCAAATACTAATATAAATAATAAAATTACAAACCTCTCTCCTGGTGATAATATTACTTTTTCTGGAGATAATGATAATACAAATATATATTTCCAAGATACTGGAAATAAAGATTCTGATGGGAATAAAATATATCAGATACTGGATGGCAATAAAGATTCTACTCCTCTTGTTTCATATGTCACTTTAGCAAGCGGTGCTTCTCCATCGGATTTTTATTGGGATTCTTCAACAGATTCCATCGTATGCTTTCTGGCAGGCACGATGATCAGAACGCGTAATGAAGAAATCGCTATTGAAGATATTCAAATCGGCGATGAAATTATTACGTTTAATGGTTGTGGCAGGGGGCAAACAGTACGTCCTGTCGTATGGGTGGGCAAAGCACATGCAATTGTTCGTCCAAGCCTGCCAGATGACGAGGCAGGTTACCCTGTATGTGTTCTTAAAGATGCCATTGCTGATGGTGTACCATACAAGGACATGCTGATTACTTCTGAACATTGTCTGTTCTTTGAAGGCAGACTTGTGCCAGTTCGTATGCTGGTAAATGGCTCGACTATTTTCTATGATAAATCAATTATTTCCTACGATTACTACCATGTGGAAACAGATCAGCATTCTGTCATCACTGCAGATGGCATGCTGACTGAAAGCTATCTGGATACGGGTAATCGCCGCGCATTCCGCCAGAAAGGGAAAGTCGCGGCTTTGCGTATTAATGCCAAAAGTTGGGAAGATAATGCGGGGGCTCCGCTGTGTGTCGAGCGGTCCTTTGTAGAATCTCTATTTCACAAGCTGAAAGCACGTGAAAACACTGTGTTTGGGTGTTCCGTGTCAACAGAGCAGGCAGAATTAACGGAAGATCCCAATTTGCATCTGGTAACACAGGCAGGAGCAGTTATTCGTCCGGTGCGGCAAGAAGGTCAGCGCTACAGCTTCATGCTGCCAGCCAATACGCAGTCTGTGCGTATTGTTTCACATGCCAACCGTCCGGCTGATGTGATTGGACCGTTTGTGGATGATCGACGTCGGATGGGTGTGGCTGTAGCGGACATGCATTTTATGACAGCCCAAAAACTGCATCCGATTACAGTGCATCTTCAGGCAGACAAACCAGAAGGTTGGCATGATACCGATTGGACGGATTGCGCATGGACAAACGGTAATGCGGTGCTTCCTTTGGGTGATCTTACCAAAGGGAATATGGGCCTTCTCTGCATGACTATCCGTGCAAAAGGGCCATATCTACGCAATACGCAGTTAAAATCTAACATTAGGAAACAGTCTGTTTAACCCGTTCTGTTAAGTTACGAGTAAAGAGGGCTTTCTCTTCTTCGGGAAAGCCCTTTCCTATGAAAAAGATGTTCTAAATCAGTTGTTACTATGCATATAGCTTGATTTTATTTTCTCAAATAAGATTATTTCAAATTAAAAAGTGCAAAAGTTCCGACAGTCACGCAAACAGATTCAGACGTTGTGTACAGTCATTACGTCGTCCCACTAATGTGACGTTACCGGCTCAGTTACTCGAAGGAGCCAAATCGCTTAATAACCCTATAACAATGTTCGGCGTGGCATCAAAATTCAGGAAAGCAAGATAATGGGAAAAGGGCAGGCGCTTTCCGTAAAAGAAAAGATAGCCTACGGCTATGGTGATGCAGCCTCCAACATGATGTGGGGCATGACGTCATCCTATCTGATGTATTATTACACAGATATCTATGGCCTGCCGCTGGTTGCCGTCTCATGGATACTGCTGATGGCCCGTGTTGTGGATGCTTTTTGCGACCCGGCCATCGGCTATGTTGTTGACCGTATAGGCGGCCTGATTGTGCTACGCTTGATCCGTTCCCTTGCCATTCCGTTCAGTATAACGGGTTTTCTGTGCTTTCTGGCTCTACCGCTTTCGCCTAAGGGGAAAGTTGTGTGGGCCGGAGTAACCTATATCGTGTTTGGTGCCATCTATTCCTGCATCAATACGCCATATGGTGCGCTGGCCGTCATGATGAGCCACTCCGCCTCAGAGCGCGTTGGTCTCAATGCATTCCGCATGATGGGTTGTCAGGTAGGATCTTTGCTTGTCGCGCAGCTGACCATTCTAGCATGTTCGATTAATACAATGGGTTACGAAGCAGGCAATGGGTCTGACCGGCTTTGTTCTGGCGCAAGGCCATTACGTTGAAGGAGGACCCATGCAGCCACCAGACCTTTCATTCTAGATTATGGCCGGATTTGTCTGGCTCCCGCTGGGGGTAATATGTTTGTAGGCTTTTTGCTTTCTGTCATGGCGCGACCGAGAATGAATATTCTGCTGGTGCTGTAATTGAAAGAGTCATGTACCCTGTTAGGTTTTCGATACTTTCCTCAAAAGCCTGTAGAGATCCTAACCTGATTTTGGCTGACCAAGCCTGTCCGCTTACGCTTTCGGATACCAATATCGCCATTTTGTATTGCGGTGCGTAAGGCTTAAAAGTGTTGTGGATGTGTTATGAATTGCTCTGGGTTTTATGGAAACGTTTTTTATCTGATTTAAGCGGCTAATGCATGTGATTTCCGTTGTGCATGAAAGCGATCTCGGCGACAGAACCAGTCATGGTTACACTCCGCAGTGAAACGGCTCGACCATCATAACTTCACTTCATGCGGATACATCTGGAGCATGTAGGCAAGCCTCTCGGTCGCAAGCGATGAAATCCACTTGCGACCGCATAGTCAGTTTTATTTGTTGGCAGCCTCAAGCAGGGCTTCAGCCGCCAGCTTGCCAAGATTGTTCGATGCCAGCGGGCTATCACCTGTCAGCAGGTGACGATCACGATGTATCTGACCGGTAATTCCCGTATTGACGATTTTCACGTTGTATTTCTGGAGATTTTCACCGACAAGCCACGCCATCGAACCCGGGATATAGCCGATGTCGATATTGGCTCCGGTATCCAGACTGTCTGGAAAGACGCACATCTCGTAGCCTTCATATGCAAACTTACCGCCATCAACTGCAGTAGCCAGCAGGCTGGCAGGCCCATGACAGAGCGAGATCGTGAAGCGCCCGTTGGCTTGTGCCCAGCGCAGGATATCACCGACCTGTTTGCTGAATGGCACACCATTGAGAACGCCATGACCACCTGGAATGAATACGCCAAGATACGGTGTTTCAGCGGTGAGACCTTCGCCTATCACATCAGCAAGCTTTTTTGGTGTTTTGAGCTGCTTTTCATATTTCTTGTAGATTGACTTGATGGCCTCATCTTCATGCGGGAAGGCCCACCATTCGAGCTTGACCGGATCGCCGGAAATGGTCGCAATATCGATTTCAAATCCCGCCGCATCTAGATGATACATGGGCAGAAGCATTTCGACTGGATGATTGCCGGTCGAGAAGAACTCGCCGCCTTTCATCATCAGATACCTTTCCTGAGTGCCGATCATCAGGATTTTCCACTTTCCTCCCGTATAGGGCTTGGGATAGGTGGCGCCATCAAAATCGGTTTTTGAAGACGTGTATTGAGTCAGGGAATATTCCGACGGAAAGAAGGCGTTTTCCTCTGCCCGATCGGGCACCGGCGTACGGCTTAGCTGTTTATCGCTCATGAGTGTTCTCCTGTTGTTAGCCTGTTGCGAGCGAGCAACTTACGATCAGACCTCGCGGTGTCCTCACTCAGAAAGCGCGGCAGGGTATGCAGGCAATCATACGGTGTTTCACAGTAAAGATGAATGAGGGAAATTATTCACCTGCTGAAAGGACGGCCTTTCTAGAGCAGGCTGTGGCTATCTGTTCCCTTCAACAGGTCTCACCAGAAGAGGTGAAGTGCTATTTCGAGACCAAGGCGAATGGAAGTTTCATGCTTGGTGTCGGCAGTTTTCAGGAGGCACTGTTGTGAACCGGTCTGTGATTGTGTCCAAGAAATGTAGGATGTGGAATTATCCGGACGACCAACAGTTTTTCGGCATTGTGGAGGGAAAGAGATGAGCCGGGAGGTTCTGCAGGCATTTTTTCGAAGCAAACGTAACTGATATCGAACCCGTGGTTCTGACGGATAGTAAGGCAACAATGGCAGAAACCGCTCAGTTTACAGGAAAAGCAGATTGCCAACACGCGGCCGCATCATCCATGTGTGCCGCCACGGACAACCAACGCGCAGAACACAAAGCATTCCGTTGAGAAACAGACGATTATCCTGTGCAAGCTGGAACCAGTGGCTAGGTTCCGGCAGCAGATTGCTAATAATCGTCCATTCTTTGTCCGTCAGGTCGCCACGTATTCACTGCGCGCCGTAAAGAACAGTTTTGAATCTCATGCTAGAGGCCTGAAAATATCTTTTTTCAACACGATCTAGTTGAAAACTACATGAAAATAGACTGCGCGGCCATAATTGTCCCGCTCATCGGCATATTGCAAATGGTTTCCTGTAACATAGGTCGGTTGATAATTAGCTAAATTCATTACTTCATATTTTAATGTAATTCCCGGGAATATCTGATGCCAAAAACCTAGGTTGAAAGTAAGAAAGTTTCCAAATCCGTCTGATGCACCCGGGGTTGCTCCAAAGGATGTGAAATATTTCCCGGAATAATTGACAGTGGTACGAAGTGCGCCTTTTATTTGTGGAATATGCCATGTGAGCATGCCATTTGCGACAAAGTTAGGCTGGTAAATCATTGCGTTATATTTGTATGTCGTGCCACCAGATGAATAACTTTCATGTCCTTGAAGCCATGTCACGTTGGCTTGTAGATCAAGTATCTGGCTAAAAACATGTAGGTTTCTATTTACCACATTGAATTCCAACCCCATAACATCTGCAGAGTTGGCGTTCATCGGGCTGATGACCTCATAGTTCGTACCATTCTGGGTATAAAGACCACGACTGGTAATAATATCGTCTTTGATCCATTTGCTGAAAAATGCCAGGCTCACCATGCCGTTTCCTCGGTTGAACCATTTATCAACGGAAACATCAAAGTTGTGGGAACGGCGGGGTTTAAGATGGGCATTCCCCATGGTCAGTGTGCAATCTGCTCCTCCTGAATCGTTATCGCCGCAACTTTCAGATGCTGCCATGGCGATCTGTCCGGGGGCAGGGCGACCGAGAGACTGACTGTAAGAAGCGTGGACTGTGACATCATGTGGAAAGTGATGCACGGCATCAAATGAAGGCAACGGGTTGATGTAAGATCCAGGTTGTTTTGTGTAACCGGATGAAACTGTTTGAGCTGCGCTGTTGATTTGCGGCGTCCAGCCAGCGTAGTTCGTTGCATCAGCTCTTACACCAGCAATCAGTGTCGTGTTTTTCCACGCATAATGCATCGAGACGTAGCCATCAAAGATATTTTCGCGATATTTGTAGTTAGATATACCGCTATTATATAAAGATTTTTTCTGATCTGCCACTAAAGTTGACCACGGAAATTTGTAACCATTTGGACCAATAAATGTTTCTGGATATGTATTCAGCCACGGCACATGATCGGTTTGTAGCATCTGGTTACTGAAATTTTCTTTACTGTTATAATAAGTCTGTTCTTCATCGTGGTCCAGCGTCAGTTCTCGCCACTGGAAACCACTCATTATGCCAAAGCCTTTGTCGTGTTTATCGGTGTTCCATCCGTAGTCCAGGCGGACAGTCGGAATACGTTCCGATGCTTTTTCCCATGTCTGGTAAGAGCCATCATTATAGAGATTCCATGTTGATGTCTGGGCTGCAGAAGGATTTGACAAGCCGCTCTGGCTCCACATGTAGTCCTGATTTGGATACCCTGAGTAACTGGCTAGCAGGTTTTTGGGATAAGCCCGCGCGGCAATATATGGTTGATAATCACTGTAGTCCTCCATTGTATAGCCGGCACGTAATACAATGCTGTGCTTATCTTTATGCCAGTCGACATGGCCAATAATGCCGCTGTTTTGCCGATGCCAGTCATTCTGTCGACGGCGTACATACATGCTATTGACGGGAATATCAGAGCTGTCGCTGCCAATCCCCATATCCTTCAGATTATAATCTTCCTTGTCCATTACGGAATGTTCCCAGCGGGCGTAGGACCAACCCATAAGTGATACATTAAGGTTTTTGCCAGTTGGTTTCCATTCTAGCTTACCTGATCCGCCGAGATTGGTGACGTCATTTGCGTATTCCCCAGTGGAATACTGGCTTGGACGAACGTGGCCATTCCATGAACTATCAGGAGTACTGTCGCTGGCGCCATCCATATTGTCGTAATAATAACTTTGCCAGTTCTTGGTCGTATTACGTGCGCGGTTCTGGTACCGCATAGACATGACGATACCGAATTCTTTATCTTTACCAAATGTGTCGGAAAACGTGCCCTTGGCACCTTCACCCATATGAGGGGAATATCCCCCTAGACCGTTAGCGCCCACACCGCCGCGCTTGCTTGACCATATACCATATGCATCAACGTATTTATAAAGTCCCTTATGATCGAAGGCGCTCATAGGTATCATATCGATTACACCACCGATGGCATCGCCGTCCTGCTCTGCTGTAAAGCTTTTGTATACATTGGTGCGTGACGTCATTTCAGAAGGAATATCTTGCAGATTAACGCGTCGTGTGCCGCCAGATCCACTTTCCCCAATTGAAGCAATTGTTACGCCGTCCATTGTGGTATGATTGAGGTCTGGACTGATCCCTCTGATACTTACGTAACGAGGTTCGTCCCCATCGGTAATACCTGTTGCGCCGGGTAATTGAATGACCGATTGGGCAACTGATGAAACTCCGCCCAGATTTTCAAAAGGATCATATGCCACGGAATCCATAATAATGTTGGATGTACGCTTTTCGCTCTGGCTTTTTCGGTGACCTGTAACGAACATTTTTTCGATATCATTGATCCCGTCCTTCGGACTGCGATCTGAGGTGGAGGTTTTCCGTGCCGTTTTTTTGGGAACCGTTAGTGCCGGATGAATAATAAAACCGCCATCTGGCACTGTTTCAACCCTAAGGCCTGTACGCTTCAGTAAGCGTTTTATGGCTTCAGAAGAAGTCATATTTCCATTAACAGCTGGCGCTTTCAGATTGGCAACCTGTTCAGGTGTAAAGACAATATTTTCTCCTGTCTGCCTTCCCAGTGCTTCTAAGGCCTGTGCCATTGGTTGGCTGGCAATATGGATTGACGTGGCATTTGCGTTTGAACACAGGAGAGAAGCCCACAAGCTCACTGATCCTGTGGTTAAGAGTAAAAATGAACGAAAAGCACACAGGTTGCGGGCTGTCATATGTCATGTTTCCTAAAGGTCTGCACCAAAGGTGGTCATGACAGGTAGACAATCGGGGATTACCTTTCCTCATCATCTAGGTGGATGTTTCATCAAACTGTCACAAATATTGGAAATATATAATACTGAATATTATTTTGTTTTATTTAATAAAAATCCATATGATTCTTAATGAGATATATAGAATCATATGGATTTAGAAAGCTATTTATACATAAACAGAATGTTTATGTAGTAAGCATTAAGAATACCGATTTCTGCATAATCCTCTTTTTCATTCAGGATTTTTGTAAAACCGGTTTCCCGCGTTCTACCGCAAAACTGGCATAGGTAGAAAGATTTCCATTCTGTTCCATAACCTTGTCCAGCACTTTGAGATCAGCTGTCCATAGGTCACGTCCTACATCACATACAACATAACCGCGTTGATCTGTCGTTGCTAACAATTGGGGATTTTCACGACGAACCGAGCGGCTGAAATGATCATCATCACCTAATCCATCAGATCCAGAGGAAATAGATGTTGCCAGAAATTCGACAGAGACGGGCTTAATATGATCGGTGTCATAGGAAAGATTGCCGGCAAAATGTCGATGTGCGTCACCTGTAACGTTTACAACATTGCCGGGACAATGCTGTTCAATGAATTGAAGCAATCGGTTGCGACTGTACATATAGCCAGACCATTGATCCATACTATAAACAAGTTCGGAATGATCTGATTTACGATGTGCCAGATTCATCATCATGACTTGATGAGCCAGCAAGTTCCATCTGGTATCAGAGCGTGCCAGACCATCGAATAACCATTGTTCTTGTTCTGCCCCCATCATGGTGCGGCTTGGAGACCAGACATCAGCACCTTGTGTTGCTGTCTGGTCAGCATATGCCTGATCACTACGATATTGGCGTGTATCCAGAACGAAAGTATTCATCAGGTCACCATAACGAAGGTTTCGATATATTCGCATATGACTTCCATCAGGCAAGGAACTAAGGCGCAGTGGCATATGTTCATAGTAAGCCTGCATCGCGGACTCTCGCCGTAGACGAAAAATATCAGGAGGTGTGCCGTACTGATCGCTATCGCCAGCCCAGTTGTTATCTACTTCATGGTCATCAAATGTCACAATCCACGGAACAGCGGCATGGGCAGCTTGTAAATCTTCGTCTGTTTTGTACTGCGCATAACGGCGACGATATTCGTCTAAGGAATAGCATTCAGGTCCGATATGTCGTCGGAGTGCCTTAAATGGCCGGCCGTTGAGAGTGTGTATGCCGTCCTTTTTATCTCCTCCTTCATAAATGTAGTCACCATAATGGAAAACAAAATCAACCGGTTCGTTGGCGATGTGGCGCCATGCGGTATAATAGCCTTCTTCATAATGTTGGCAGCCTGCGGCAGCGAAGCGGACACGGGTTGGAGAGGCGTTGAATTGTGGGAATGTGTGACTGCGCCCAATTGTGCTGTCATAACCCGCAATATGAAACCGGTACCAATAGGGACGATCGGGTTTCAAACCTGTCACTTCTACGTGGACAGAATGTGCCAGTTCTGGATGTGCTAACGCCTGTCCTTTACGCACAATCCGCGAGAGACGTTCATCTTCTCCTATTTCCCAATTTACCAGCATGGGCCGGTTATGTTTTATGCCAGCATCAAGATGGAGCGGATTGGGAGCTAGACGTGTCCAGATTACGAACCCATCAGGGGAGGGGTCACCAGATGCAATGCCCAACTGAAAAGGAGAGGTATCAAATTTAGGTTTTTCATCCAGATTACGCGGATTTGCTGCATGGAGAGCCTTTATTCGACTTGCAAATAGCAGTCCCGCTCCAAATCCTACCAGTATATCCCTGCGGTTGAGAAAGGCCATAATGGGAAATCCTTGTTTAAATATGATGAGGATACTCTGATATATAAGACAAATAAGGGGGTATATTTCCTCATTGAATGAAAAGGAGTTTCATAAAAATGTCATGCAGGAAGAAGTGTTATGCCATTTGTGTTATTTACCAACCGAATTGGTAACAGGCGAACAAGCATTTGTAGGAAAGCATTGCCACGGGCAATATAGTAAACACCACTCAATGGCCGGTTAATTAAAAGAGGGGCATCAAGCTTTATTTTCTGCGGTATATAGCGGTTAATTTCAGTTATAACTTCCCATAGCGGACGATTTCGAAATATCAGTCTCCCTTCTTGCCACGATAGCAGCGTGTCAATTTCAGGGTAGTCACTGTGTAAATGTCCATCAGCAAAAAAACGTAGTCTTTGTCCTGGTTGTAGCCACGCGCCAGACGCAGGCAGATGTTCACTGCGAACCAATATTTTGTCTTGTAAAGCAGTTACGTGAACACAGTCAGGGTCAATGCGTATGTTGGTTGATGCGTGTAATTGCAAATAAACGCTGGTATGAGCAGCAATAACCCATAAAGTAGAAGCTGCGGCAGATGCTGATAAAATTACCTGACCTTTTTCTAGCCGACAACATTGGCTATCAGGAATAAAGGCAAGTTTGGTATCAGTATCCATCCGACAGCATATTTTCCCGCCCAGAGTAAAGGTGGAAATATCCCCGGTTTTGGTTTGCAAAAGTTGAGTAGCTTGAACTTTTTGTCCAAGAGGAGAAAGCATCAAAACGCTTGTTCCAAGACAAGCGAGTGCAGTGCGCCGATTTAACAGGATGTTGTTTTTTCTTGCAACTGGAATGGTAGGAAGCATTGTTTGCGGGGCACCTGCTCCGAGCTCCCAAATTTCAGTCAAATACTGGAATTCTGTTGCGTGATCCTGGCTGTCAGCCAGCCACTTTTGAAACGCCTCTTTTTCTGCGTCTGTACAGTTTTCCGAATGTAGCCGTGTGATCCAGTAAGCCGCATGATGTCGGATGGTAGAATATTTCGTGAAGTAATTCACTGTTCCATCCACGATGAAAGAAATGTCAGAGCTTTTATGATATGTTTTTCCACGCTGCTGGAACTGATGTCTAGTAAATCTGCTATATCACGATATTTCATTTTTTTTATACGATGCAGTAAGAAAACCTGACGTGTTCGTTCTGGAAGTTGCTGACATCCAGCATAGAAATGTTCCAGTTTTTGACGGCTTTCATAAGCCTCCTCCTGTGATGGTCTGGCATCACGAACATCAACTAATATATCTTCCCAACTTACGGACGCGATCTGACTTACTTGTTCGCGTTTACGCGTATTATGCGAGAGATTAAGCGCACTGCGGGTAATATAAGCTTCTGGATGTTCAATACTTCCTTCTGGTCGCTCCAGGTAATTCACAATGGCACTTTGCAGATGATCCTCTGCATCCTTTCTGCGTGTCAGTACACGTACTCGACGGCATAGACGTAACCAGTCCTGCCGACGTGGTAACCAATTTTCCGTCAACAGTTTCCTCGCCTCGTTGGGGACACCGAAAGAGATTGCTGCTGTGTAATGTATTTTTCATGAAAATATTTATGACAATTTTATAAAAACTGTGAAAAATTATACCATATTGTAATATTTGTTAAAAAATTAGCTTCTTATGCTCAACAATGGGTTATGGAAAGGTCAAGTGGTTCATACAAAAAAGTGGTATATTTTTTTAGTTATGAATGATACTGTAAAAGTGGTTTGAATATTAAAATGTAAATATATTTACAGGAAATGTAACAAGTATATCTTGAGAGCGGATATATGACACTTCTTGAGATGTTATCTCGCCTCTTTAACCGTCTCGGTAACGCAGTATGAAGTTTTCTGCCTGTGCAATTGTACGTTCCAGTTCCTCATAGTTTAGGGGGGAATGCAGGTACTGGCCCGAAAGGCTTGATGTCCACATTGTTTTTTCTGCGGGATCTATGTCTAGGTTACCGTTTTTTCTCGGTCAATCCGGTTTCCTTCCGGGATGCGGTCTTTGAGGAGGGCGGACGATCTCGCGCAGAGGTTTAAGTTCTTTCAGGGAAACAGTCGGTATGCTGTCCGATGCGTGACTTCAACGATCAGACCATCTTGCGAGACGATACCGTATCGTATAATTAAAAGAGTAATTTACTCAGAGGGTAGTATGACGGTGATGATAAGAGGATTCAAAAATACGGGTTGTCTCGACAGTAATACCTCTGAAAAGCCTAAAGTTTTTATTTTAAAACAGTCAACGGTTTATCTGAAGAGTAATGTTTCACAAATATCTTTGTTGAATAGATTGCGACGCATGGCAAGTCAGTAATACAGTGAACTTATCGTTGGTTTTTCGTCTTGCGGAAAAGTTTGCTCAAAAACCGTTATTGCAGAATGGCATACTCTGGTAACGCGTGTGGATGCATATATTTTGATCCGATTGGGAAGAAGATGGGAAAGCTCCTTTAGGACTACCTCAAAATCTGACCTTTTGAAGGAGCCATTTTCATGACCGGGCTACTGACTCAACCTATTTCTGATTGCGCAAGGACAGAATACCGATGAGCCAGCGCATCTTGTCGTGTGGAACCTGTGCTTATGTTTTGTTGCTTGTTCCTTTAGCTGCATGCCACAAGAAAGCTCCTGCACCGGAAATCAGGCCTGTACGTTCTATTTTGGTGCATCCCAGCAGAGATGGAAATGAGGAGTTTCTGACAGGGCAGGTTGCGCCGCATCGTGTCGTTAATCTTTCGTTTCGCTTACCCGGCAAAATTGTGGAACGGAAAGTAGCGGTTGGCGATGGCGTGCACGCAGGACAATTGCTTGCCCGCCTGGATGATACGGAATCCCGCCAGACATTGCGTGCTGCCACGGCCGATGCACAGGCTGCCAAGGCAGCTTTGGCGCAGGCAACACCGTTGCAGAAGCGCGCCACAGCACTTCTGCCTGATCATGCCATTTCGCGAAATGATTATGACGAGGCCATTCTGCGCTACCGTACGTCTCGCGAAGCAGTGCAATCCACGGAAGCGCGTGAACGCATTGCACGGGAGGAACTGGATCATACTCGCCTGATCGCAAATACAGACGGCGTAATTACGGAGCGCCTGGCTGAGGTGGGAGAGGTTGTTTCCGCTGGTCAGACAATTCTGCGTATGGCGGAAGCTGCGGGCCGTGATGCGCAGTTTGATATATCAGGAGATATCCTGCGTTCCGGCCTTACAACCGGCGCCATTATGGATGTGTGTCTGGATGCAAACCGACATGTTTGCTCACAAGGCACACTTTACGAACTGGCACCGGATGCTGATCCGCTAACCCGTAATTATCATGCAAAGGTACTTCTTCAGACACCGCCGCCGGGCATGACATTGGGTTCCGTGGTGATCGGGCGTCTGGCCGATGCATCCGGCCAGAATATCCACCTGCCTCCCTCAGCCCTTACCGCACAAAACGGCAAACCGGCAGTGTGGGTTATTAACTCTCAGACAATGACCGTGACCTTACGTTCGATTGAGGTTTCTCGCTATGCGGCCAATGATGTCACGGTAGCTTCCGGCCTCCATGAGGGAGAGCGCGTTGTAACGGCAGGCGTGCAGGCCTTGTATCCCAACCAGAAGATTACCCTGCTGGATGATGCCGATGTCCGTCCCTGATAATGCACCATCCCCTGAAGAAACTGGTTCTGATGAGAAAAAAGGCCATATTCTAAATCTTTCTGACTGGTCTATCCGCCACCGGGCTCTTGTTGCGTTCTTCATGATCCTGATTGCGGTTGCGGGTGTCCGGTCATACCTCAATCTGGGGCGTAATGAAGACCCGCCATTTACGGTCAAGACCATGGTTGTACAGGCCATGTTGCCGGGGGCATCGGTTGAGGAAACAACACATCAGCTGACAGACCGGATAGAAAAGAAATTACAGGAAACACCTTATTTCGATTACGTTAAAAGTTATACAACTGCCGGAAAAACCACCATTCTGGTCAACCTCTTGGGCAGCACGCCCAAGGCGCAGGTTTCCGATATCTGGTATCAGGTGCGCAAGAAGGTTGGTGATATCAAGCCTTTCCTGCCATCCACAACAGTCGGGCCATTCTTTGATGATGAGTTTGGAGATACCTATGGCATCATTTACGCTTTTACGGCAGATGGCTTTTCCCACCGAGAGCTGAAGGATTATGTCGAGACCGTCCGTGACGAGCTGCTACATGTGCCGGACGTAGCCAAGATTGAAACGCTCGGTGCTCAGGATGAAAAAATTTACGTTGATATCTCAGGTCGTCATCTCGCCCGGCTAGGCATTAACGGCGCAATGATTGTGGCGGCACTTCAGGCGCAGAATGCCCTTGTTCCTTCCGGTAAGCTTGATACAGGCAAAGAGCAGATCCTTGTTCAACCAACGGGAAAATTCAATTCCGTTGCAGATGTTGCCAATGTTACGCTTTACACGGGCAACCATAAGGTACGGTTGGGAGATATTGCCACCATTACGCGCGAATATGCCGATCCACCGCAAACGCTGTTCCGGGTAAACGGGCAGGATGCTGTAGGGCTGGCTCTTTCCATGAGCAAGGGCGGCAATGTTCTGGCGCTTGAAAAAAACGTTACAGCCAAAATGGCCGAACTGCACGCCCGTATGCCTATTGGGATTGAGGCGCACCTCGTGGCCAATCAGCCCAAGGTGGTCAAGGATGCGGTAGGGGATTTTACGGAGGCGTTGTTTGAGGCCATCGCCATTGTGCTGGGGATCAGCTTCCTCAGTCTGGGTGGTCGGGCAGGAACGGTTGTTGCCTTCTGTATTCCGTTTGTGCTGGCTGTTGTTTTTACCAGCATGGAAATACTTGGGATTGACCTCCAGCGTGTTTCCCTTGGCGCTTTGATTATCGCACTTGGCCTGCTGGTTGATGATGCCATGATCACGGTTGAAAGCATGGTCAGCAAGCTGGAGGAAGGCTGGAGCCTGCCGCGGGCCGCCACATATGCTTATACTTCCACAGCTTTTCCGATGCTAACTGGCACGCTCGTCACCGTGGCGGGGTTTGTGCCAGTTGGGTTCGCGCACAGTGTTGCGGGGGAATATACGTTTTCCCTGTTTGCTGTTGTCGGGTTGGCGCTGATTGTTTCATGGTTTGTAGCCGTTCTGGTGGCGCCCCTGATTGGTGTGACCATCTTGCGGGCCCAGCCCGAAAAAGCCGGGCAGGTGCATGAGGAGCCCAAGAAAGGGCGGATCATGGCCACATTCGAGCGGTTTCTGCTTCTGACCATGCATCATCCACGTAAAACTGTTCTGTTAAGCCTTGGTGCGCTTGTTATCGCCATTGTGCTATCACCATTGATTACAAAACAGTTTTTCCCGGCATCGGATCGGCCGGAACTGCTGGTCAATCTCTCGCTGCGGCAGGGAGCGTCCATTAAGGCGACAAGTGATGTCTCGCGCAAACTGGATGCCATGCTGCGCGATGACCCGGATATCGACCACTGGAGCTCCTATATCGGGCGCGGGGCCATTCGGTTCTATCTGTCACTTGATGAACAGCTGCCGAATGATTTCTTTACCCAGACAGTCATTGTTGCCAAAAGCGCCAAGGCCCGCGAGAATTTGCGCCAGCGCCTGGATACAAAGCTCAGCCGGGACATGCCGGATATTGTACACGGGCTGTTTCCGTTGGAGCTTGGCCCGCCAGTAGGGTGGCCGGTGCAGTATCGCGTATCAGGAAGAGACCCGGACAAGGTGCGCCATTACGCACAGGATGTTGCGCGGATGATGGATGCAAGCGGCAACCTGCATCTGATCAACTTTGACTGGGGGGATCCCGCCCGCAAATTGCGCATTGATGTGCGGCAGGAGGAGGCGCGCCGTCTTGGCCTTTCTAGCGCGGCCATTGCGCTGGCCATCAATTCCACCGTTACGGGTATCACCGCCACACAGGTGCGCGATAGCATCTATCTGGTTGATGTTGTTTTGCGCGCCAAGGCGGATGAGCGTCTTTCCATTGAAAGCCTGCGCAATCTGGACATTCGTTTGCCCAATGATCTGACTGTCCCGCTTTCTTCGGTCGCCAACGTCTCCTATGTCGAAGACTACCCGCTGATATGGCGGCGAGACCGCTTGCCCACCATGAGCATTCAGGCGCAACTGCGCCCGGGTGTGCAGGCCGATAGTGCGGTATCGGCACTGGCGGGCCAGATTGCCGATTTCAATGCGCATCTGCCCCCCGGTTACCATGTTGCCGTTGGCGGTATGGTTGAGGAGGCGGCAAAGGCCCAGAACTCGGTTATTGCCGTTATGCCGGTTATGGCGCTGATCATGATGGCGGTGCTGATGATCCAGCTTCAGAGCTTCAAGCGGTTGGCTCTTGTATTGAGTGTTGCGCCATTTGGCCTGATTGGTGTTGTGGCGGCTTTGCTTATCACAGGTAATCCCATAGGCTTTATTGCTCTGCTTGGGCTTGTGGCTCTGGTGGGCATGATTATCCGTAACTCGGTTATTCTCGTGCATCAGATTGAGATTGAGCAGCAGACAGGCAAATCCGAATGGGATGCAGTGGTAGCTGCTGCGATGATCCGTTTCCGGCCCATTATGCTTACGGCTATTGCGGCCATTCTGGGTATGCTGCCTATTGCATCCAGCGTTTTCTGGGGGCCTATGGCGGATGTGATCATGGGCGGGTTGGCTGTCGCCACGGCGCTGACGCTGATCTTTCTGCCATCGCTTTATGTTTTGTGGTTTCGCGTCAAGGAACCCGCACCCACAACGGAGAAAACATCATGAGGAAAGTGATTTTTCTCCTTCCGCTTCTGTTGAGCGGGTGCGCATGGCTTGCGCCGCATTATAAACGCCCGGAAGTGTCCTTGCCCAAAACATGGGATGGTGTTGGCGCTGTGGCACGGGATGATCGTGAATGGTGGCAGCGCTATGGTGATCCGGTGCTGGATCAGCTGGAAAGTGAAGCCCAGCAGCGCAGCGATGATATCGCTTTGGCAAAAACCAGTCTTTCGCAGGCGCAGGCGCAGTATAGCTACGCATTTGCAAACCAGTTGCCCTCCATTTCTGTTGCGGGCAGTGATGCATACGGAAAATTTGCCGATGGTAAGGTCCGCGCCATGGGGCAGAGCTTTCAGTTTCCCAACAAGACAAGCAATTTTGGCTTTGTTGGTGGCATGTTGAATTATGAGCTCGACTTATGGGGTAAAAACGCCAGCCTTAGTCAGGCTGCCAAAGCAGGTGTAAAAGGGGCTGTTTATGCGCAGGATGCCGCACGCCTATCTGTGGCGGCCGGGGTGGCAAAGCTTTACTTCAGCCTGCGCGCCCTGGATCGCAATGTTGCCATTTTGAAAGACAGCATTCGAACACAGGATGAAATTCTGGCTCTCGTCCAAAATCAGTATGATGTAGGGGCGGTTGATGCTCTTCTGCTTCAGGACGCAACCGAACGGCGAGATACTGTTCACGCTGCTTTGCCGGATATGGAAGATCAGCGCAACAATGCGGAAAGTGCATTATCTGTTCTGGTTGGTCGTTCCCCACAGGAACTCATACAGACTGGCATTGCAAGAGGACAGGAGATTGACAACCTGAAGGTGCCAGACCCCACACCTTCGGTATTGCCATCCGAACTTCTGGAACGCCGCCCGGATATTGCCATGCATGAACAGATGCTGATTGCGAGCAATTTCAACATTGGTTATGCACGCGCGGCCTATTTCCCAAGCATTTCGCTTGCCTCACTTGCCGGTGTGAACAATATTGATATCGACAATCTGTACAGGGCAACCAGCCGTTCATGGACACTTGGCGCCGCCATGGCAGCGCCTGTGCTTGATTTTGGGCGCACGCAAAGTGGGGTAAAGCTGGCAAAGGCCAACAAGAATCAGCAGGTTACCTTATATCAGCAATCGATCCGTACAGCGTTCAAAGAGGTGCGGGATGCGCTTTTGGCACAGAATACGGCTTCTGAGCGTGATGCTGATAATATTGCCCGTGATGAGGCGGCGCAGCAAAAGCTGCATTTAACAACACTTCGTCTTAATCAGGGATATGCCAGCCAGATTGATGTTCTGGTCGCACAATCCACCGTGCAACTGGCAGAACTTTCCCGCGTAAAGGCGCGGTTGCAACGCCTTGATGCATCCGTTGATCTTTACAAGGCAACAGGCGGTGGATTTAAGGCCTCAACTCCAGACGGGAAAAAGTAAGAACAAAACAAGCAGAACGCGTTCAGGAAAACCTACTCCCGGCTTTATGCCGGAAGTAGGGGCAGGGTATCAGCCAATAAGATTGCGCAGCTTTGCTTCGGCCTCGGGGGAAAGTGAGGTTTGAAGGATATGCGGGTGTCCGCCCATATAGCGCAGATCTTCAATAACCTTTTCTGGCTGGGCTTTGCGCACAAGAATGAAAAGAGCGGATGTGCCATTTTTAAGGGTAGTACCAACCTGCTTGATGAAATCATCACTGATGCCATAATCACTCAGCTTGCCATCCAGAGCGCCTGCTCCTGCTCCGGCAACGCTTCCGGCCACAAAACCGGCCAGCGGATTAAGAAAGATCAGGCCCAGCAGGGTGCCCCAGAATGCTCCCATGGCAAGGCCGCTGGAAAAACCAAGGGCTGTCAGATTAACGGACTGGTCTAGGTGCACCTTGCCATCTGCTGTGCGACGCACAACAACGGCATCTTCCAGATCCAGAAGATATTCCTTCTGAAGTTTAAAGCACTCAAATCGCGCTAAGCTTGCGCCATCTTCCGTATCAAAGCCAACAACAATAAGATCTGCCATGAAAATGCTCCGTGTTTTCAGAAAAAGTTACTGTGCTTTACGGTGCCGAAAATGCACAATGGCTGATATTGCCAGTGCAGCTGCCATTGTAAGACAGAACTTGAGATGAGACGCATGTCTTTTCTGCTCATGGGTTTCAAGCTGATCCTGAAGTGTTTTGATCTGGCTTTTCAGGTTTTTCTCCATGCGATCAGCGTGCCCGGAAAAAAGAGTTTCAATATGTTTCTTTAATGCGTCTGAAACAGTGTGATTGTTTTTTTCGTTTAAGATTTCGAGTGTCATACAAACCTCCATTTGGAAGCGGAGTCATGCATGATGCTCCGCTTACCAAGCGCTACAGTTTTTCATCCATATTGTAAACGATACCGTATGGTATTATTGGGTGCACAGAACCGTATCGCTTAAAGAAAGATATATTTCCATGATATTCCGTTTCCATAAGCTTTTTTATGCGTGTTGGATGGCATCCGCCATGTTCGCAGGCATGATGCCCACCTTTGCTGCTGCACATCCCACATGCAGGCAGGTGGATGGAAGCATCAATCTAACGCTTCATGAAACAGGTGCCGTTGTGGGGTATGGTTCCGGGCAGGGGGTTTTTACAGAGGGAACACACCAGTACCCCGTAGAAATCAAAGGCGGAGGGCTACTGACATTTGGCAACGCAACACTGAAAGCCACAGCTTGTGTCACCAATCTAAGCAGGCTGAGTGATCTGGCTGGAACATATTGGACAATTGGAGGAGCCGCCAGCATTACCAATGGAATCTTTGTGGCTGATATGGAGAATGCCCGTGGTGTTGATATGCATGTGCAAGGACAAGTACATGGGCCACTGATTGCAGGTCAAGTAGCCCGGTTTTCTTTGAAGTTTATGTCTAATAATCCACCTGATATTTAAAATATTTGAGAATAATTTAGGTAATTTCGATGATATATTGGAACTGGTTTCGTGATACAAAATCAGATTATTTTTCAAAAACAGATTTCATCTATCTCAGAAAGGGATGCTGCACGTCTCTCCCAGATGGATACACAGGCTCTCACAACCGCTGGGAACATACATCATGTTCCTCCGGGGACAAGGATCTTATTTCAAGGTGATGTTTGCAAAAATGGATATGTCATTCAATCGGGGATTGTAAGGGTTTCTTACGAGCTGGCTGATGGAAGACGACAGATTCTGGCGTTTTACTCAAATGGGAATTTATTAGGGTTTTATGGAAAGAAGACTTATCCGTATTCAGTTGACGCCCTTACAGATTGTCACATTTTGCAATTTGAAGTCAGAAATTTTCAGTCGTTTTTAATAAATCATCCAAATATCCAAAATAAATTTTTACTAAATTCTTTGTGCGAAATTCAATTATTACAAAGACATCTGATCGGGGCAGTAAAATTTGATATTATTTCTAGGACAGCGCAGTTTATTGCAGAGTCTTGTGCATGCGTGCAATATTTTGACCATGCAACTCACATTCTAAAACTTCCTATGAATCGGCGTGATATTGCCGATTATATTGGTATATCCTACGAAAGTTTAAGTCGCGCGATGGCGGTTCTGGAACGAAAAGGATTTATCAGACGTTTGGAAGTTGGGGAAATCTACGTAGAAAATAGTCTGCTGCAATACATTTACTCCTACTAAAAACCACATGGGCAATAGCTTTTGTCTGCTTGGGTTTTACTCAGAACTTGTCTCCCGATAGTCTACATCGTATCAGGCATATCATTAAACATGCTCGCTCAGTGCAAGGAGCAGAAAGGGAAGCAATTGTCTGGAAAGAATGTTGTCCGTGTGACAGGTGGCCGTCCTTCACCAGATGCTGGTGAAGAACTAGATCGCAAGATTATGGATGTCGCAACACAGGCTTTTCTGACAGACGGTTACGCTGCTACCTCAGTGGACACGATTGCTAAAACAGTTGGTTGCAGTAAACCCACCATTTACCGCAGATATCCTTCAAAGGAGGATCTTTTTAAAGCGGTGATGCATAATCGTTGCAGACGATTGTTTGAGGTTGCTCAGGAGGCCGAATTTTCGTCCCGAGAACCCATGGTTGCTTTAAAGGAACTTTTTGAGCAATTTCAGGATTTCTGCCTAGAGCAGGAAACTCTTGAAACATATCGTATTCTTGTCACGGATGCTCGGCGGGTACCCGCTGCTGCCAACAGTCTTTCAACAGAGATTATGCAGCCATTTTTCGAACGCATAGAAATGTTGCTTGCACGCACCTTGCAGTGGCCAGATACACCACAAAACCGTAAGCGCATTCAGGTATTGTCCCGTTATATTCCCGGCTTCGTGTTGCAATGGCCTATGCATCGGGCATTGGTTGGGGTGGAGACATTCAATGATGTTGAAGAAAGGCATCGTCATTTTCAGATATGTTGGGAAATGATTGAAAAAATGATTCAACAAGTAGATGCGCCAAATGCAAGGAGGTAGTGGTATTTTTTTGTAGTATAAATATAAAAATTTCTTTTTATTTATAATTTTTTCTATGCAAGAGATCTTGCTATATTCTGATTTTACTATCGAGAGCAAGATCTGATAAAGCTCTGTCTGGAGCCACTGTTCGCTGCTTAGCCAGAAACGCATGGCTCATCACGTGCTTTTCTTCTTATCTCTAACATGCTGATGTTGGCTGATATAGCTGTGATAATTGCCGCTATTGGTTGTGAGCCAGTCATAGAGGCCGCTTAGGGGTAACAGCTATCGTTGAAAACGAATTTGGGCTTGCAAATAAACGCCACCCAGCGTTGCATAGCGTAGCTTCTTGATTTTTCGAGTTATAATGTAAACCATACAAGAAAAAATTTTAGCTCTTATGCCCAAATATCTTCTGGCAATGGCGGATTAGGAGATTTCTAGCTACGGCTTTTCTGTAAGCTGCGGTAGAACGCATGTCATCAATCGGTGTAATTTCCGACATAGCTAGTTCAGCCGCAAACTTGAAATGCCTTTTATCGCATTCCTGTGCAGCAAGATACTGATGTGCTTTTGGGCATGTCATAGGAACAGGACCAACGGCACCGAATGCAAAGCTGATTCTGGCCGGATCGTCAGGAACTAAAACCGTTGCCAGAGAAAGTTTTGAAATTGCCTGCGCTTTGCGAGGGCCTACTTTTGTAAACATTTGTGGCTGACCAATGCATTTTGCAGGAATAACAAATCCGACAATAAGTTCACCAGCCTTACGTTTTGTGCGCCCAACCCCTGTAATAAACTCTGCAACGGGCATCTCCCGGGTTCCGTCTGGATGGATCAGCCGAATACGGGCCTGAAGTGCCACGAGAGCCGGAAGACTATCTCCTGCCGGTGAAGCTGTGGCCACATTACCGCCAATGGTGGCCGCATTTCTAACCTGAGGGCTGCCAACACCATAGGCGACATCTCTGAGGATAGGCACAGTGTGCGCAATGATACGATCATGCAGAATGTCCTGCCATCGCATCAGGGCTCCTATTACAAGGTTACCATCTTCCCAGAAAACCTGACGTAGTTCCGGCGCATTCAGCCTATCTAACGAAAAAAGCCGGAGGGAGCCAAGGTTATGGCCTGCGCGTACTATCAGATCGGTTCCGCCTGCAATCGGGATGAGGTCTGGGTTTTGAGCCAGATAGGCCAGTCCGTCTTGCAAAGACATATCCGCTTTACCGGAAACGGTATCTGTGTGCGGCAGAAGGCAGTCTGTTTGTTCAAGTGCTGTGCGAATTTTAACATATCCCGTGCACCTACAAAGATTTCCCTCCAGGGCATCATCTGGCGCGTCATCAGGGTGCCGTCCGGCCCAAGCCATGACTATTCCCGGCGTGCAGAACCCGCATTGAACGCCCCCTTTGCGCGCCAGAGCAGAACAGATTTCAGATCCTTCTGGCGTCTGGGCTAATGCTTCAATGGTAGTAATAGCTGCGCCTTGCAGCATTTCGGCTGCTTGTAGGCAGGAGCAGACAGGATGCCCATCAACCAGGACTGTGCAGGCTCCGCATTCGCCTTCACCACAGCCAAGCTTGGCGCCAGTCAAATGGAAATCGTCACGAAGAACCTGCAACAGGGTTTTACCCGCATGGGCAATCTGGACGGGTTTGCCATTAAGCTGGAATGTGATCATGACAGAATTTCTTCCATGACCGGGAGAATAGCTTCCGGTTTGATTGGAAAGTGCGCGAAGCGATGCCCAACACACCGTGCCAAAGCATTGGCGATAGCCGCAGCAGCGGGTGTGAGCCCAACTTCTGCTATACCGCGCGCACCGAGAGGATTGGATGCATCGGGATGGTTAATTAGATGGACGCGAACATCTATTGGTACATCGCGGATTGTCGGAAGAATGTATGATGAAAAACGGTTGTTCAGAACACGCCCCTCGCGCTGTACGAGGTCTTCACTTAAAGCGAAGCCAAGCCCTTGCGCTAAACCGCCTTCAATCTGGCCTGTTACACCATCGGGATTGATAACTGTTCCTGCATCTAACCATGTTTCAACTTCTTCCACCGTAACATTGGCGGTTGCCGTATCCAGCGCAATACGCACGGCCTGTATGCCATAAGAATACCCTATGTGCGGGGCACCAAGTGTTAGTTTTTCTGGAAAAATAGGGGCATAATGTGCTGTTTCTTCAAGCTCACCACTTTCGCCCGCAGCTATTCTCATGGCCAGTTGTTTTGCTGCCTGCGCTACAGCATTACCCGTTACAACCACGGATCTGGAAGCATTTGTGGACCATGAATTTGTGTTATCTGTTGTGCCGATATCAAGCTGGATATCATGGGCATGACATCCCAACCCTGATGCTGCAATCTGCTGAAATGCAGAAAGATTGCCTTCCCCCAAATCTGCCGTGGAGCAATTCAACCAGAAATGTCCATTCTCGTCTCGGCGAAGGGTCACGCTTGATCCGGGCTCAGCGCCTGCCCCCAACCCGAACCCTTGCCAGACGAATGCAAATCCGGTTGCACGAAACTTACCATCCTGATCTGGATGTACGCTTTTTTGAGAAAGGGCAGATAGTAATGGCCCTTTGCGTGCGGCAGCAATCAGGCGTGGAAGCGTAACATCGTGACGAACAATATGCCCAGCTCCTGCACGGTCTCCGCCGCGAAGAAGGTTTTTTTCGCGGAAGTCGATAGGGTTAAGGCCACATTTGGCGGCCAGTTCATCCATAGCCTGTTCAATGCCCAGAATAACCTGCGGGTTGCCAAACCCACGAAAGGCCGAGGCATTTCCTGTATTGGTATGGACGGCCTGACCATGAATACGGCTTGCCTGAAATCGATAAGGCCCGGAGGCGTGTTCGGCGGCCAGAACAAGAACGGCAGGGCCTAACGTCATGTAGGCTCCGGTATCGGCCAGAAGATTGGCCCGGAAGCCGGTCAGTTTCCCGGTGGCATCACATCCCACTTCGACATCTACTTCAAAACGATGCCGTTTAACGGAGTAGCCAATGCTTTCTTCACGTTCATAAACATACCGGGCGGGACGGTCTGTGGCTTGCACCGCTAAAGCCAGATGTGCCTGAACATTCAGGTCTTCCTTACCTCCAAAAGCGCCTCCCATAGGGGGATGAGACACATAGACTTGCTCAACAGGAATACCGAGAATAGCTGCTATCTGCTTCTGGTCTGCAAAAGGGTTTTGTCCGCCGCAAATAATGGCAATACGCTGCTGATTATCACGATAGGCAATGCCGGCTTCAGGCTCCAGAAAGGCGTGTTCCTGCCGTCCGGTGCTGTAAGCCAGACGCACAACATGCGCGGAAGCTGCCAAAGCTGCATCAACATCACCAAACCCCAGATTAACCTCGTGGCAGAGATTGCCATTCTGTCCGATCTGGGGGGCATCGGGAGCCAGAGCCTGTTTTGGGTCCAGTATGGCTGGCAGGTCTTCATATTCTACATGAATAAGTTGGCAGGCTTTTTGAGCCTCGTGCTCGCTTTCTGCAATTACCAGAGCAACAGCATCACCGGGAAACCTTACGCGGTCATGGCAAAGAACAGGTTGATCGGGGGTGATGAGGCCGAAGCTGTTGAGGCCTGGGATATCGGCGTATGTGAGAACGCGCAGAACCCCCGGTGCCTTTTGAGCTGCATGAATATCAATTTCAAGAATGCGGGCATGGGCACGTCCAGCCCTGAGAACCTTGAGGTGGACACAGTGTTCTGGCCGCAAGTCAGATGGGTACAGGAAAGTGCCTGTGGCTTTATCGCGTGCATCCCATTTCTGAATGGACTGTCCTATCACAGGCTTGCTCCGGCATTTTTCAGATTCCGATCGCTATCGGAATGAAAAGATAATTACGATACGATCCGTATCGTAGTCAAGAAACGATACGGATCGTTGCGAAAAATGCTGGATGGTGGCAATTTCCTTAAGGACGCACTGGAGATCTCTTTTGAACACTCGCAATCTATCTCATGCCTCAAAAGCTGCTGTAGCAGGGAGCGGGCGTAAGCGCAGTGCAGCCGCAACCGAGGCAGCGCGTAGTGCAGCCCTGAAGCTTGCATATGATTTGGGGCCGGAGCGCGTGACGATGGAAGCTATCGCAAGCCATTCAG
This sequence comes from Acetobacter oryzoeni, assembly GCF_004014775.2. Lineage (NCBI taxonomy): Bacteria > Pseudomonadati > Pseudomonadota > Alphaproteobacteria > Acetobacterales > Acetobacteraceae > Acetobacter > Acetobacter oryzoeni. The sequence goes on along the minus strand of NZ_CP042808.1, from coordinate 1,567,830 downwards.
GTGTGGCCAAAACAACGCTTTATCGCCGCTGGAACAGTGCTGCAGCCGTGGTGATGGATGCTTTTCTGTCAGAATTGACACCCCGCATTGCCTATCGCGCCGGACAGGATGTTAAGCAGACACTTATTTTTGCACTTGAAGATCTTAGCCATGCGCTAGACGAACCAAGACGGAAACTTCTGCGGCATATGGTTGCGGCTGCTCAATCCACTTCTGTGCTGGAACAGGCTTTTTGGGATCGGTGGATTGCGCCTAGAAGAAAGGCAGGGCTGGAGGCGCTAGAACAGTTCGGAATGCCTTCAGAAACAGGAGAGCTTATGCTCGATCTGCTGTATGGGGCATTTTATTACCGGATGTTGATTCCATATGCGCCCATTACAGATTTATGGATTAGGAAAATTGTAGATCAGGTTTTGTGAATGCAATTATAAATCGTTTTCAGAAAAAAGTGTCATACAAAAGTTTGAAATTAAGAACCAGAATAATACCAGCAACACCCCAGGCCAGGATGGTTGTTTTACGAGAAATAACAAGTTCACCCATTTTCTGGTTGTCAGATACAAACAGAATTAAAGGGATAACAGCAAAAGGAAGTTGGATGGATAGGATAACCTGGCTGAGCATCAGCAGGTTTCCAATACCCTTGTTACCGTAAAGAGCTGTCACCATTATGACAGGAATAATGGCAAGACCACGTGTGAGCAGCCGTTGCATCCAGTGCGGTATTTTTAACCGCAAAAAGCCTTCCATAATAATTTGCCCGGCCAATGTGCCGGTTACGGTTGAATTAGTGCCAGCAGCCAGAAGGGCAACGGCAAATAAGGTGGATGCAATGCCTAACCCAAGAACAGGGGAGAGCAGGCGGTAAGCATCTTCAATTTCTGCAACATTTTGATGGCCTGTTGTATGAAAAGCAGCTGCGGCAACAATAAGAATGGCCGCGTTAATAAACAAAGCCAGCATAAGAGCAATTGTGCTATCCCACGTCGCCCAGCGAATGGCCTCCTTACGGCCGGATAATGTGTGTTCGAATGCACGTGTCTGCACGATAGAGGAATGAAGATATAGATTATGTGGCATAACCGTAGCCCCAACAATGCCGATTGCAATGTAGAGCATCTGACTATTGGTTATGATTTCAGGTGAAGGAATAAAGCCTTTTACTAATTGGGCAAGAGGTGGGGCTGCAGCTATCATTTGCACACCAAAACAAATGGCAATAATGCTGAGTAATGCAATAATAAATGCTTCCAGATATCGGAAACCGCGATTCATCAAAACAAGCACAAGAAAAGCATCAAGAACCGAGATAATGGCACCACCTAAGATTGGAATGCCAAGTAGCAGTTGTAGCGCTATGGCTGTACCAATTACTTCGGCTAGATCACATGCAATAATGGAAAGTTCACAGGCTAACCAAAGAACAATATTGATGGCGGGTGGAAAATGATCTCGGCAAGCTTGGGCTAGATCACGACCTGTTGCAATGCCTAGTCTGGCTGATAGAGCCTGAAGGAGAATTGCCATCAGGTTTGAAAGTAGAATAACAGCAAGCAGGGTATATCCAAACTGGGCACCGCCTTGTAAGTCGGTCGCCCAGTTGCCGGGGTCCATATATCCAACAGAAACCATGTAGCCCGGCCCAACAAACGCTAAAAAGCGCTTGAGCCATGATGTATTTGCTGCGGGGAGTTTAATGCTGGCAAAAACTTCTGGCAGACTTTGGCCGCCTGCATCTGCTGTTTTGGCAAAACGCCATGCAGATTTTTTTGAAGAGAACGGAGGCGCAGGAGCTTGCGAGTCTTGGGGCATAAATTCAGACTAAACTGTGCCTGATTAAAATATGCAATATGTATATAATTAAAGTGAGTGGAATTTCTGTGTAAGCTACATGCCGTAAAAACATGTGTTGGCAAAAAGGTAGAAGATGCAGAAAACTGATGGGTATCTTTTTTCTTTGTTTCTCAATGCTTCATGTTTTTCTGTTCATCACGTACAACACGGCGTGAAACGCTAAGAATAGCTCCGGCAAGGGCAAAACCTGTTGCCAGTTCAAGGCAATGAACAGCCCCAGAACTGCCTTCAGACAAACCAAAAACCAATGCAACAAAGGCGGACCCCAGTGCCCAACCCATTGTGCGTGCAACAGCCAGCATACCACTGGCAGCACCACTGCGCGTTGTTGGGCCGGAGGTCATGACTGTAAGATTGTTGGGTGTTTGATAGAAACCAAACCCAATACCGCATAGCCCCATACGCCAAGCAACATCCAAGAAGGATGGGTGCGCAGGCATAATACTCAACATGCTTAATCCGGCTGCCAGAATAGTCAGCCCAATGCTGCTTAAAACAGAAGCGGGGTGGCGGGCAGCTAGCCGCCCGGCAAAGGGTGCTGCTACGGCAACAAGTAATGGCCAAGGCGTAACAAGCAAACCTGTTGTAACTGCAGATTGATGCATAACGGTTTGAAACAGAAATGGCAGCGCAACATAAGCCAGAATTTGGGCTGCATACGCACAAACAGATGTGAGGATGGAGAGCGAGAATAGAGGAATGGCCAGAAGATCAAGGGGAAGCATAGGGGCCTTTTGGTGGCGTTGCTGCATATACAGCATAATGGCGCACAGAAAGCCTGCTCCGATTTCAATTCCTCCCCATCTGGCTTCTTTTTGCCCCAACGCATCAACACCAAGAACACCCAGCCCCAGAGCGCCAACATTCAATAAAGCGCCCATCCAATCAAAAGCAAATGAACGGCGCGGACTATGTGGTGCAACTCGTAGAAAAAGAGGGACAGCTATAAGGCCGATTGGCAGATTGATAAGGAATAACCAAGGCCAAGTGGCAACAGATAAAACTGCAGCGGCCAATGTGGGGCCGGTTGCTGCAGAAATGGCAACGGCAAGAGCAATTATTGCGAATGCCTTATGCAAAAGTTCTCGTGGGTACACACTTCTAACAAGTGCACCGCTTAACGCAGCCATGCAGGCACCGCCAATGCCTTGCAAAACGCGTGAACCGACAAGAAGGCCAATAGACCCCGAAAGTGCACATGCCAAAGAAGCTGCAGTAAATAATGCTAACCCAAAACCATATACTCTTTTAAGACCCAGAGATTCAGCCAATGCAGCAGCAGGCAATAAACTGACAGCAACAGCAAGCTGATATCCGTTAACGATCCAGACAGTTAGCGTTTCGGTGCACGAAAGATCTCGGGCAATAGTTGGCAGGGCAATGTTGGCAATGGCACCATCCAACCCACCTAACACAATCCCTAAAACAGCGCAGAGCATAACCAGGCGGCGTTGCGTATCGGAAACAGGCTGAGTATTCATGTTTTTGTCAATGGAATGGATATCCCGCCTTGGATTTTAAGAGAAAATAGACAGAAGTTACTGCCTTAATCCACTACTGGAACTAAAATTTGAGGTGGAGAAGCTATGGTTTAACACAATGCCATTGTTAAAGACGATGGTAAGCGTTTTGCTTTTGTTATTTGTTTTTTCTCCAAGTATGCCCAGACCAACCACATTCTGAGCTATTGAGAGCCCATCTTCTCTACCAGCTGTAAAACTATAAACCCAGAACTCAAAACCATTTTCATAGCCTTTCTGCCCCGGTTCTCCGTAAATCTGATACACTTGGGATGCAGTCGTCACGCCATCATGAATATTCTGGTTAACTTCCGTAAGTGTTGTATGTTTTATGGAGGTATTGCCGGTGGATGTACAGGCACTGGTGATGGTAATAAGAGCTGTGACTACAGCGGTTCTGATAATTTTCATTCTGTAATATATCTCCTTATTTATGTACTCTCAGTATAATCCATTGTGTTGCATCAATACAGAGTATCTATCTTGTGTGGTATCTCACTTACTGAGTGTAGTTTTTTTACGAACTATCTGTCTACTTGTTTACGACTGGCAAGCCTAAGGTTTGATTATGATGAGGCGCTAGAAAACCAGCTTGCCAGCTAGTCATATGCTGTCTGGCAAGCGCTTGCTCTTTATGGTGTTACAGCCCTAGATCGGAAAGTCCTGGATGCTCATCTGGGCGCCGTCCTTGGGGCCAATGAAACAATCTGCTTTCTGCTTCGATAGGCAAATCATTGATGGCAGCAAAACGGCGGCGCATAAGCCCATCGGGATCAAACTCCCACATTTCATTGCCGTAAGACCGAAACCATTGTCCTGCATCATCATGCCATTCATAGGTAAAGCGAACAGCCATACGGTTTTGACGAAATCCCCAGAGCTCTTTGATCAGACGGTAATCATGTTCTGTGCGCCATTTGCGTTTCAGAAAATCTACAATTTCATCACGCCCATGGATAAATTCAGTTCGGTTGCGCCATTGACTGTTCACAGTATAGGCCTGCGCCACCTGATCTGGGTTTTGGGAGTTCCATGCATCTTCAGCAAGACGGACTTTGCGTGTTGCGCTCTCAATATCAAAAGGCGGAAAGGGTGGGCGTGACATAGACATATTCCTTATGTGATTGAGTATGTAACGTTGCTGTAGGATGACGTTTCCTGAGCAGTATTGATGAAAAAACAAGGCATCATGCAGGGTGCATGTTAAAAAGAGCAACGCAGAGGTGAAGCCGATATGGTTACATAAGGCGGGTAGGTTCTGTTAGTTTGAGCAGGTGATCTGAAATCTGTTTTCAGCCTGAATAGGAACGTTTCATGTTTACCTGCATCGGCTACGCTGCTTCCAGCGCCACAACTCCACTGGCTCCTTTTACTTTCCAACGTCGTGATTGCGGTCCTCTTGATGTGCAGATTGATATCACGCATTGCGGTATCTGCCATTCTGATATTCATACGGCCCGGAGCGAATGGGGGCCTGCTTCTTACCCATGTGTGCCTGGCCATGAAATTATCGGACGCGTTGCTGCCGTAGGTGTAGATGTAACACGTTTTAAGCTGGGTGAACTGGTTGGCGTGGGATGTATGGTCAATTCGTGCCAGACATGCGCCTCTTGCGAAGCCGGGTTGGAGCAGTACTGTGATGCCGGGCCAACCTGGACTTACAATAGCCCAGATCCGGCTTTTCCTAAAACGGATGCCTATACGTTTGGTGGATATTCACGCGCAATCGTGGTGGATGAACGTTTTGTTTTGCGTGTGCCTGAAAATCTGGATCCGGCTGCGGCTGCACCTTTGCTTTGCGCGGGCATTACTACATGGTCTCCGCTATCACATTGGAAAGTGGGCGTAGGCCACAAGGTTGGCATTGTGGGGCTAGGTGGCTTGGGCCATATGGCCGTAAAATTTGCTGTGGCATTGGGGGCAGAAGTAACACTTTTCACCACTTCGGCAAGCAAGGTGGAAGATGGTAAACGTTTGGGTGCACATCGCGTAGTTATTTCGCGTGATGCAGAGGCAATGGCAGCAGAAGCCAACCAGTTTGACTTCATTTTAGATGCCGTTTCAGCCGAACATGACATTAATGCCTACCTCGCGTTGCTCAAGCAGGATGGGCATATGGTTCTTGTTGGTCTGCCAGAAAAGCCGATGTCCATTGGTGCATTCAGCCTAGTAGCCAAGCGCAGAAGCCTTGCTGGTTCTGCTATTGGTGGTATTCAGGAAACGCAGGAAATGCTAGATTTCTGCGGTAAGCACAATATTACAAGTGATATTGAAGTCGTGCATGCAGATCAGATCAATGAAGCCTATGAGCGTGTTTTACGTTCAGATGTGAAATACCGCTTTGTGATAGATATGGACACCATGCCCAAAAGTGTTGAAGCCTAATAAAGGCATTTTACAATTTTTGTGTAATATTACTTTTTACGGGGCCACACCATTGCGGCCCCGTAAATGTGTTATTTAAGCAGTCATTCTAAAATCTTACATCTGCTTTCAGATAGTAAAAGCCACCATTAATACCCAGTTGTGATGTGCTCATGTAATACTGAGGCACGCCAAGGTAACGGTTGCTATCTGGCACGCGCGAGGGCAGGGCATTAAACAGGTTGTTCGCTCCAAGCGTAAAAGACAGTTGCGGCATAACCCGATAGGTAATGTCCAGATTGGTTACGAATTTTGGCGTGTTGTGAAATTGCGTAAAAGAGTAAGCGCTTACGCTGGCACTATTGGTTGGTCCTGTATAATCCGTGAGTTCGGATGTGGTTTGCCCCCAGCGTATTTCATGCACGCCTACGGTCCATTTGCCATTACTGCTGGTAAAGCGGCCACCCCAGATCATTTTGCTACGCGGATAGGCTGTGGTGATGTAGGCAATGCTTTGGGCAGTAAGCAGCGGTGTGCCATCTGCTGCAGCGCTCTGATGTGTTAGGCGTGTGCGGTTCAGGTTAATACCAACATCCCAGTCAATACGGCCTATTGTGGGGCTTAATTCCGTTGGGTATGTGGCGGTAATATCCAACCCTTGAGTGCGCGTGCTGGCCACGTTTGCAAACCAGTGTGTGGAAAGAGAACTGCCCCATGTGGCAGCATCGTTCGGAAGTGTAAATCCGTTCATTTGCAAGGCAGAAAGGGCATCTGTGCCATATACGTTGCCGCCGGGCAGGATCTGATCGCGCAGGTTTATCTGGTAAACATCTGCGGTGATATGAAGCCGTTTGACGGGTTCCAGCACAATACCGCCAGAAACGTTGGTGGAGCGTTCTGGTTTAAGCGCATTGGCGCCATTTGCACGCGCACCGAGGGAATTGGCAGCAATAATGCCACGTGCTGCCGTGGGGGAAACTGCAACAGCACTATAATATTCTTGCGCCAGTGTGGGGGCATGAAAACCGTTTGATATGGTTGCGCGTAGGCCAAGCCACGGTAGTGGGTCATACCGCAGCGCAGCTTTGCCGGTTTCTGTATCACCTACATCCGTATAGTGTTCGTAGCGGCCGGCCAGATCAAGTTGCACATTTTTGGCAAGGTGGGTGGCAACATCAATATAACCACCAATAACATCTCGGCTGTAATTGCCGGCATTGGCGGCCACTGTGCCCTGCAATGCGTCTGAACCACTGCTATAAGTGGAATCAGCCGAGCCCGTGCCAATACTATAACTTTCGTAACGGTAAGACGCGCCGCCTGCTACGTTTATGGCATACGGCCAGCCGGGTATATGAAAAGCTTTGCTGAGATCGAACGTATTGCTCCATTGCTCATTATTGTAGCCCTGGGCATCAAACTTTGTGGGCGTACGCCCGGTTGCTGTTGAAAGGGCAAGGTTGGCTGAATTGGCAATGCCAATCTGGTCGTAATCACGCCCATAAACGGACGAGAGATCCCAGTGCCAGTTGTCAATTTCACCACGTAAGCCTGCGGTCACTTCCCAGTCGTTTTCGTCCATTGTCATGACTGGGGAATAGCCATTTGGATAAATGGCCGCGTAAGCCGGGTAGTTATCTAAAGAACTGGCCGTACGGTAGTTCTGAAAGGATTCAGCGTGCCGGTGTGCATAGGTGGCTACAGCATAAGCCTCCAGATTATCCAAGATATGATACCCGGCTTTTATAGCCACGGTTTCACGCGTTTGTTCAGGTTGGCCCAGAAGTTTGTTGATTTTTGTGTTCGTGCGCAGGTCTGGCGCGCTGCGATACGTGTGATCTTCATGCACGTAGTCACCACTTACATGAATGTAACCGCGGTCCGTCAGTTTTGCGCCGCCATCCATATAGATGCCTTGCTCAAACCCATCTTTCGAGGCTGTGATGCCTGTAAGAGATTGCGCATGAAAACCGTGATCCTGCTTTTTCAGGATAATGTTTACCACACCCGCCACAGCGTCTGATCCGTATTGAGCGGATGCGCCATCCCGCAGAATTTCAACATGATCAATGGCAGCAAGTGGGATCATGTCTACATCAACGGGCGTGCTACCCTGTTGGGGGCCGGGGTCTGCATAAATATTGGCTGTGGTGTGCCGCCGTTTGCCATCTACCAACACCAGTGTTTCATTCGGGCTAAGCCCACGTAGGCTGAAAGCCGATGTCAGGGCGCCTGCATCATACCCACTGGTTGGCATGGTTAAAGAAGGGGCCAGTTGGGTTAATGCCTCCCGCAAAGAGGGCATTCCTGTTTCAGAAAGTTGGCGTGCCGTAATGATATCTACAGGCGAGATACTGTCTCGTGCTTTTTTGCCAATTTCACGGGTGCCGGTCACGATAACGGTTTCGGTGCCGCCTGCTACGGGTTGTGCTGCTGTGGGGTGAGGATCGGATACTGTTAATTGCCGGGCCTGGGCGGTTGAGGGGGCTTTCTTTTGTGTAGTCTGGTGCTGTTTGGGTAAGGAGCTACTGGCATTTTGGGCGTGAGTTGGCTCAGCCAATAAGCAGAATACAGAGGTTGTTCCTAAAAGCAGGGGATGTGTGATGCCAGTTGGACGAGCCATGATCGAACGAGGTGAACGCACAATAAGCTCCTAAAAATCGTATAGAATTCTTAAAGTCACGTTCACATGGGTGAATTAATAATTTCAACACATTTTTTGTATTATTGTGGGGTAAACTGTTGCTTTGTTGTGTATTTGCAACATCTGCAAAAACGTACCTTGGTGGATGCAAACCGTTGAACGTGTGCTGAGTTGCATAGAAAACCAAATATCAGGCACTCGTGCTTTCATAGGTACGGATCTTGCATAAGAACACGCATAAGCGTGTTTTAATAAACTTTCTGGTCTGTCTGGTGTTCGGGGGAGATAATAGCTGAGGAAAGTTGCGCATGCTTGCGTGCGCAGTATCAATATATAAATGGAAAAGGAACAGTATATGCCGCAATATATTGCCATGAACCGCTTTCTGGTGCCCCCAGAAAATGAAGAGGCTTTTCAGCGTCGTTGGCTAGACCGAGAAGTGCTGTTGAAAACCGTTCCCGGTTTTATCAGCTTTCAGTTCCTTAAAGGGCCAGAAAAAGAAGGCGGAAGGCTCTATGCGTCTCATACCGTATGGGCATCTTATGATGCTTTTGTCGGTTGGACACAGTCTGAGCAGTTTCGTCAGGCGCATGCCGGAGCAGGGCAGGGTAAGGCGCTTACAGCAGGGCCACCAGCTTTTGAAGGATTTACAGTTCTGCAGGATGTAAGTGCCTAAAAGGCAAAAGAAATCTCTCTCTTATATTTTTATCTATAAGAGAGAGATGCGTTTCTTTTAAGCGGAGAGTACTTTTGTTTCCGCTGCTGTCTGATCATCAATCAGATAGGGGCCAGCGGCGCGAATGGTCAGGGAAAGAATGCCCATTTTGCCGTTAAGCAGTTGTTCATCAAGCGGTAGTTGGGCGTTACCATTGGTCCATGCGCAATCAGTCCAATCTGTTGCGTGCCAGCCTTCTGGTTTTTCGGCCTGAAGATGTGTGGTGATGTTATGCTGCTGTTTGGCGGAAAGCAGATGGATATCTGCAATAGCCACACCCATATGGCGGCGATCATCCACAAATGGCCCAATCACATCAGCCGGACGGCTGGCGCGTGAGACAATGCGAACAGACTGTGTGCCAGCAGGCAGCATGAAGCTGTATTGCTGACCGTTGTGGCGCATCGGGCGAATAACTGCGCCTGTTTGTATCAGCAGGTGCAGGTTGGCGTCATTGGTTTGTTCTAACGGAAGCGCTAGAACTTTATGGCCAATAACGTTGTTGCCCCTATATTCCAGTTTGCGGAAAAGAGGCTCCACAAAAGCCCGATCAACACACAGTGGGGCTGCAGCATCTTCTTCCCATGTGCCTATTTTGCCACCTAGCATGACAACAGAGCCTTCCTGACGGAAGGAGCGGCGGTTGCCTGTGTCCATGTAGCTTTCTGTCAGCATTCCATCAGCGCGAATAACAGAATGTTGCTCTGTTTCCACGTGATAATAATCGTAAGACGTGATGGATTTATCGTAGAAGATGGAGATACCATTCACAAGCATACGTGCAGGCACAAACTTGCCTTCAAAGAACAGGCAATGCTCTGGCGTAATCAGCATGTCCTTGTAAGGCACACCATCTGCAATGGCATCTTTGAGAATACGTACAGGGTATCCTGCCTCATCATCTGGCAGACCAGCGCGCACTGTTGCATGGGTTTTACCAACCCAGAGCACAGGATGAGAGATTTCCTTGTTGTTCTTCCAGTCAAATGCAACAACCTGATCACCAATCTGGAGGTTTTCAACTGCTACATCGCCTTCTGGAGTGCGGATCATGCTACCGGAAAGGAAGCAGACCTCATAGCTTAGCCAACCATCAGAACCATCGGCCAGCGTGAATCCATAATTCTTTACACCAATAATGTTCAACGTGATGCTGTTGTTATTGCTCAGGGTTAGCTGAACCTGATCTGCGCTAGGGTAGGTGACAGATGAAACATCTGTGGCTTTGACCCCAGCCAGTTCGATGCTATCTGAATTGCTTGCAGAAGCGCCATTGAACCCGCTGATTACGGTATTGAGCGTACCACCAGATGCCAAGCCAGAGATAACCAGCCCAGTGTTGGTATCGCCCTGCAGGTCTACAGAACCACCAGCATTATTCCAGATAGTTGCAGAACCACCATCTTCAATAGTGACAGTGCCGGAAATGGTCGCACCACTGGCTGCGCTAATCTGTCCGCCATTGGAAACAGTGGTGGTGCCCAGAATGCTGCTGGCATCTGCATAAACAACACCGCCGCTGTTAACGGTCGTGCCTGTGGCTGTGCCACCAGAGTTAATTTCCACAACACCGCTATTATTAACGATTGTATTGGCAGCCGAACCAGAAACAGCTAGCCCACCATTGCTGTTAACAATCGTGCCCGAAGCAATGCCCCCACTTTGTATGGCGAGAGAAGCATTGGTTTCCACTGTAATAGTGTTTGCTGATGCTCCAGCGCTTACAACTGCCACGCCGTTGTTGGCTACAGTAGCGGAGTTAAGAGTGCCACTTGCATCAACATAGGCAGAGCCACCATTAATAGTGCCGCCTGTAGCTGTGCCGCCGGAGGTGATTTCTATAACACCGCCGCCATTAACGGTTGTGTTGGAAGCCGAGCCGTAAACAGCAACACCGCCACCGCTGGAAACAACTGTACCAGTAGCAACACCACCACTGTAAATGGCAAGTTTATTGCCAGATAGCAAAGTGGCATTTGAAATCGTTGCCCCAGATTGCACGATAATAGTCGCGCTGCCTGCTTTGGGGCTTTCGTTTATGTCTGTCACGCCGCTTTCTAAAACAAGTGTGCCACCGCTAGTACCCCACTTAAAATACGGAGGGGAGTTGTAGGCGTTAATTGTGCCACCATTAAGCGTAACACCGGTTTCCTTGGCGCCGGCTGAAAATGTTGCTGTCGCACCGGCATTAATGGTGGTGGTGCCATTCAAGGTGCCGCCACTGCTTACAACCAAGCTGTTTCCAGACAGCAAAGTTATGCCGGAAAGAGTGGCGCCTGCATCAACGATAATTGAGGCATTTCCTGCAAGAGGAGTTTCAGCACGATCGAGAGCGCCACTTTTTAATTCCAGGGTTCCACCCCCAGAACCCCAGGCAAAAGTTAACCCACCAGAGGTGCTGTTATATGAAACAATGGAGCCGCCATTAAGAACGGCGCCGCCGCTAAGAACGCCACCCTGGCTTACGGTAACGGTGCCGCCACTACCGATAGTGTTTGGGCCAGTCCATGTGCCACCAGATTGAATAATGACAGAGGAAAAAGTCTGCTTATCATATGAATTACCTGGGCCTGAAGGGATGGTGCTTGCCCCACCAACATATGCATCAATCGACAATACGCCGCTTGTAACGCCCGTCGTCATTCGGTTGTTTCCTTAAAGATTATTCAAACAAATGTCTGTTATCGGGTGAAGCTTCCATCTGCGAAATCGATTAAGGACAGCCGATGGTTAAACCCTCTACCATGATGAACGTAGAGGGTTTGCTAACGAACAGAAATTGAAAAAAAGTTGGCGATCATCAACTGTTTGGTTTTTTCAAAATAGCATCTTAAAATAAAATGGCATTTCTGCTATGCAAAGTTTTGGACTCTATCAGGGGTAATCTTGAATGATGAAGGTGGCTAAACTGCCAGACCTCCGCATACATATGAAATTACGACATTTTCGGCTTGTAGAAATGTTGGTTGCAACCAAAAGTATCCGGCTTGCAGCAGAACGCCTTAATATTACACCTGCAGCTGTTTCAAAATCGTGTCTGGAATTGGAAAATATTCTAGGCATGAAGCTGTTTGTTAGAAACAAGGGTGGTCTTATCCCTGATCCTATTTGTGAACGTTTTATCATTGCGGGCAGAAGAATTGATTCTGAGCTTAAAAATCTCACTGCAGATATTATGCTGTACGAAGAAAGTTTTCATGGGAATGTAAAAATTGGTTTTCAGGCAACGTTGTTGCAAGATCCAATTGTAAGAAGTGTTGCCAAAATTAAAAAGACACATCCCGGCTTGAATCTGACGCTTGAATATGCATCACGCCAGCAGCTTTTAGCTGGATTGGCGGCAAATCACTATGATTTTGTTTTTGTAAATCTTGCAGATATTCCACTCAATAAACGGTTTGGTATCCAGAAACTGGGTACGGAACAATATGTTGTTGCAACCACAAAAGAAACTTTTTCAATCCCTGATGTTCTTGAAAAATGGGATGAATTTTCTGCCGGAATATGGGTTATTCCGATATCCGGAATGGCGATGAGAGATCGGTTTGATAGTGTTTTGGCTGCAAGAGGGCTTTCTCTTCCATCTCGGCGTATTGAAATCAACTCTGTTGTAGGGGGAGAAAGAATAGTAGCGCTTGCCGATGCATTTACCCTGCTTCCGTTAACGATGCTCAGGGATCTTGGGCGCGATATTATGGATCCAGATACAAAATTACGTTTTCTGCCAGAGATGCAGCTGGAAGTAGGAATGGTCTATTTGCAGGATACGCAACTTAGTGCAGCGGCGCAGTATGCGAGTGATTTTATAGTGAATAAAATTACAAGAACGATTTAAGAATACATATATTCATTGTTCGTGCAGCTGTTCTGGATCATGGAAACAGCTTGCGTAAGGGTGTGCCACTTTCCACTGTAATTTTGGGCTTTCCTATTTACGCTCAGCAAGGCTTACGCAATAAGGGGCCTCCGGTTTTGCTTGTTCCCTTTAAGGTATCTGAGGCCCCATGATCCGTCTTGACACTATCAGCAAGTACAATGGCCATCGTGTCATTTTTGTCGATGCCTCGGCTGCGCTTCAAAAAGGTGAGAAAATCGGGCTTGTTGGGCCAAATGGTGCAGGAAAGACAACACTGTTCCGCCTGATTACAGGCGAGGAAGAGCCTGATGAAGGAAATGTTCTGATTGATCGAGGCATCACTATTGGCTTCTTCAATCAGGATGTGGGGGAAATGGCGGGGCGCAGTGCCGTAGCTGAAGTTATGAATGGTGCAGGGCCCGTTGCCGAGGTTGGAGCTGAACTTGCCGAACTGGAAGCAGCGCTGGCAGATCCGGACCGTTTGAATGAATTGGATGCCATTCTTGAACGGTTTGGTGAAGTGCAAGGGCGTTTTGAGGAATTAGGCGGCTACGCGCTAGATGGCCGCGCGCGTGAAGTTTTGCACGGTTTGGGCTTTAGTCAGGAAATGATGGACGGTGATGTCGGCCGTCTGTCTGGCGGGTGGAAAATGCGCGTAGCACTTGCGCGCATTCTGCTAATGAAACCAGACGTTATGCTGCTGGATGAACCAAGCAACCATCTTGATCTGGAAAGCCTGATCTGGCTGGAGCAATTTCTGGCAGGTTATGACGGTGCCTTGCTGATGACATCGCATGACCGTGCTTTCATGAACCGGGTTATCAATAAGGTGATTGAAATTGACGGTGGTGTGCTGTCCAGTTTTTCGGGTGATTACGAGTTTTATGAACAGCAACGCGCTTTAAACGAAAAGCAGCAGCAGGCCCAGTTTGAACGTCAGCAGGCCATGCTGGCTAAGGAAGTGGCTTTTATTGAGCGTTTCAAGGCGCGTGCTTCTCATGCCGCGCAAGTGCAAAGCCGCGTTAAGAAGCTAGATAAAATTGATCGTGTTGAACCACCCAAACGCCGCCAAACGCTTTCCTTCACTTTTCCTCCGGCGCCACGTTCGGGGGATGCCGTGGTTAATCTGCGCGGTGTGGATAAAGCCTATGGCAGCCGGGTGATTTACAAAAACCTTGATCTGTTGATCCGCAGGCAAGAACGCTGTTGTGTGCTGGGTATCAACGGGGCGGGGAAATCTACTCTGCTAAAACTTGTTACCGGCAGCACAGAGCCGGATGCAGGCACGGTTATGCTCGGTGGTAGCGTTAAAATGGGGTATTTCGCACAGCACGCTATGGATCTGTTGGACGGTGAGCGTACTATTTTTGAAACCTTGAATGATGCGTTTCCGCTTGCTTCTCAGGGTTCACTCCGTTCATTGGCGGGCAGCTTTGGCTTTTCTGGAGATGATATAGATAAACTGTGCCGTGTGCTTTCCGGGGGCGAAAAAGCACGTTTGGTTTTGGCATTGATGCTGTACGATCCACCAAACTTTCTGGTGCTGGATGAACCAACTAACCACTTGGATATTGCCACCAAGGAAATGCTGATTACTGCTTTGGCCGACTATGAAGGCACAATGCTTTTTGTTTCCCATGATCGTCATTTTCTTGCGGCACTTTCCAACCGTGTTCTGGAACTTACGCCAGAAGGCCTGCACCGCTACGATGGTGGATACACAGAATACGTAGCTCGAACTGGTCGGGAAGCTCCGGGACTACATGAGTAATTTAATTAGGGTTTATTGCAGCACAGTTTGGCCCGTATCTTTCTTTTGGCAAAGTAGCTTCATGGTATCTTAGCCACGGTTTCCGAAGGAAGTGCGGGTTATCGTGTCATCTCATAGCCCAGCAAGAGAGTAGAATTAGTTTAAGATGCAGTGTGTTATTTTTCCTATATGCTCTCCATGTCTTTAAAAAATATGAATATTCATTTCACAAAATTGTCTAAGAGATAAATAAAGCATCTTTTTATTTTAATATCGTATCGGTTTTCTTATAAAATATTTGTAATCATCTTTGGTTTTTTGAAACTTCATATAAGCCGAAAGGTTTTCTGTCTGGCGGCTAGATTAAAAGACCGTCTCATCTCAAAAAAGAGGAAGAGTACAATGGTCAATCAAGGCGGCAGTCATGAACAGCATGTAAAAGCTGGTGAGCAAAGCCATAAAAATACTGGTAGTTCGCATACTGAGGGTAGCGGGAGCGAAAATGGCTCTGGCACTCGGGGCGGCACACATGAGCAGCATGTTAAGGCCGGTGAGCAAAGCCATAAAAATGCAGGCACTTCGCACGATGAAAGGAGCCAAGGTGAACATGGCACCGGCACGCGTGGTGGTACGCACGAACAGCATGTAAAAGCTGGTGAGCAGAGCCACAAAAATACCGGTACATCGCACAATGAGGGCAGTGGGAGCGAACATAGCTCTGGCACTCGGGGCGGCACACATGAGCAACATGTTAAAGCCGGCCAGCAGAGTCATAAAAACTCCTGATCTCATGCTAAATACAGGAGGCATCAGCAAGATTGCTGGTGCCTCCATGTAGTTTCTCTACACTTACGCCAGCAGATTATATTATCTCTCAATGTAAAGTGACCAAGTTGTACTGATTAGGCATGGATCTGTTATTGCAAGCCATACGTTAGACGTAGAACGTCTTGCGGAATTGGGATGCCTAACATGCTGAACTTGGATGAAAAAGCCGTTAAAAATAACCTTTCTACTTTTCAAATAGATATCAAAAATCTGTTCGATGCGTGGAAAAGTGCGGCTTCCATACCAGCAGAAAATGCTTTTCCAATAGATATGCTCAATGCCTTGCGCGAAATTGGCGCACTAAATGCTCTTTTATCGCATGAAGAAGGCGGGCTTGATCTTTGCCGAACATCAGAAGGTGGGCGCGTTCTTTTAACTCTTCTGCGGCGAACGGGCTATGCAAGCCTTTCGTTAGGGCGATGTTTGGAAGGCCATGTAAATGTTATTCGGCTTGTAGAGCTTTATGGTACCCCAGAACAACGTTGTAAGCTTGCTCAGAGCCTTCAACGTGGAATCTTGGCAGGGATATGGGTTACCGACGGCATCCCACCAGTTACGATAGAGCATGAACGCAGACATTACAGATTAGCTGGCATTAAAGGGTTTGCCAGTGGTGTAGCGCACGTAAGGCTCGCACTCATAACAGCCACCACACATCAAGGCCATTCCATAATGGCGCTTGCCCCTACAGATGGAGCCGAGCGGAGGCTGTTAGGTCCGGGGAAGTTGATGGGAATGCAGTCTAGCGGTACAGGCGGCTATGATTTTACAGATGTAGTGATCTCTCCAGATAATATTCTTGGTTCAGCAGGAGATTATTTGCGACAACCTGAATTTTCTGCTGGGGCGTGGCGGGGATCGGCAGTCGCCTTGGGCGGCATGGATCGGTTGATTGACCTGTTGCGGCAGGAGCTTCTGGATCGGGGGCGCGCAAACAATCCGCATCAACTGCATCGGATTGGAGAAGCCCTGACTTTACAGAAAACCGCGAGCATGTGGGTCAAAGAGGCCGCCAAAGTGGCTTATGCTTCCAACATGGAACCAGAGAGTGTGGTTGCAACTGTTAATCTTGCACGCATTGCCGTTGAACGTGCAGCTTTGGAATTGATAACGCTTGTTCAAAGAAGCCTGGGCGTATCGGCTTTTGTGAAAGGTAAGGCGGTAGAGTTGGTCATGAGGGATTTGATGACCTATCTGCGGCAGCCTGCGCCAGATGAGGCTTTGACAGAAGCCGCTATGTGGTTTGTTAACCATGATTGGCCGGGAGAAGATGCATGAAAGTTCAAGACATTATAGAACATTTTTCTATGCTCCCTATCGCCGATTTTGACCAGATTGCTCCGGGAACATCACTTATACTGGCGCCTCATTCTGATGATGAAAGCTTGGGGTGTGCAGGTTTTATAGCAACCGCAGTGCAGCATAATAGACCTCCTGTTGTTGTAATCGTTTCAGATAGTTCTGCCTCCCATCCTGGTTCCTATGCATGGTCACCAGAACGCCTTGCGCAGTGTCGGCAAAAAGAAAGCCGAGATGCACTTGCTACGCTTAACCTTGCAACAGATCGGTTGTTGTTCCTAGGTTTGCCAGACTCAGCTGTTCCTACCTCAGGTGTGGCTTTTAATCATGCAATACAGAAATTATGCGTGCTGATAGGCCAGCATAATTGCCAAAACATTCTTGTGCCGTGGCAGCATGATCCACATTGTGACCATCTGGCCGTATGGCAGATGGGGCAGAAGTTGAAGGCCTTACTGCCAGAGTTAAGAATATTGTCTTATCCCGTCTGGGGTTTAACGCTTCCGCTTGGTATGGATATTGAAGAAACATTACCTGTTGGATGGCGCCTTAATATTCAGGATTTTTTGAGCCACAAACACAATGCTATTCAGGCATATAAGAGCCAAATGGGGTTGGTTGTGGAAGATGATCCAAATGGTTTTATTTTACCAGAATACCTCTTGGAAAAAATACTTCAGCCTTATGAAATCTTCATAACATCATGAGTAACGAGACGTGGAAACCAGATATTTTTGAAGATATCTTTCAGCTTAATGCTGATCCTTGGGACTTTGAAAACAGCCTATATGAGCAGCAGAAACTTGAAAAAGTCCTGCAATGTCTTCCTGCATCACCCATCTTTTTTGCTGTAGAGTTAGGGTGTGCGATTGGCGTAAGCACTCTAGCACTTGCAAAATATTGCAAGCGTATTGTTGGTATAGATGCTTCTGAAACGGCTCTTGCCATCGCTCAACAACGATGCGTGCAGCAAAAACACATCAGTTTTATCAAGGCCTTTCTGCCACAGGCTTATCCTGCTTCAGAAGTGTCTGGGTGTGACTTGGTTCTTATTTCAGAAGTTCTTTATTTTTTTAGTCCAGCAGATATTCAGTGTCTTGCTGAGAGTGTTACCAAAAGCCTAAAGCCAGAAGGTAATATTCTTATTGTAAATTGGACGGGCCCAACAGATACGCCATGCACAGGAGATGAGGCTGCTGAATATTTTATTCGGGTCTGTCTAACGCAGCATTGGCGCCCAGATTATAGTGAACGCGGGAAGGGATACCGCATTGATCGGTTGATACATGGTGCCCGCCCTCAGAAAGGCAATATTCCGTATGATGGAGAAAATTGAGAACACGTAGGGCACGCTGATAGTGTTTGGGAAGATCCTCCCGAAGAATACGGGGGAAGGGAGGGCAGGCAGATACCTTGCTTATAGGGCTTAATGGGTTTGCGCGTCTGTCAGCAAGCTCTCTGCGGACACGCAATAACCGACTTGAGACTGTTTCAAAGGCATCATCAATATATTTGTCTTGGGCAATCATTCTGCGTGCTAGAGTTTCTGCCATGCCGCCTTGTGCGCGCCCTAAAAGGCGTGCTGAAACATAGACAATGACATCTGGTGCATGACGTACGCGAATGCTATTTTGCCTTAATGCTTTATAAAACAGGCGATCTTCTCCAGATGCAATATCAGGAATGCCTCCCGCCTGCCTCCATGCCTGATGCGTGACAGCAATGCTTGCGCCTGAATGTTCTATATGCCGCGGCCACGGATCATGCGGTTGTGGGTCAAGAAGCAAGGTGATTTGATCTAAAAGAGCGCCATAGGCTTGTTCGGCTCTTTCATCTTCATGAAGCCGTAGAGGGATTTGTGCATATTCGGAAGGTAAAAGCAGGGTTCGCCCAAAAACAGCTTCAACGTGATATTGCGTAAACGCTTCAAGGGTTTGGTATATCCAATCTTTGGCAACTTCTCCATCAGCATCAGTCGTAAATAATAGAGCGTCTTGCTGTGCATTTTGGGCAGCATACGCCATAGCTTCTCTTCGCGCTGTTCCGGCATTTGCGATAGCAGGATCGTAGGTGACTGATATAATCTCCAGCGTAAATGGAAGTTTATCCTGTAGAGATGAAGCCCGTTCATAGGTTTGATCTATAGTGTTGTTAATCCATAAGATAACTTTGTGTGGAAGAGCAAGAAACTGTGCTGCCAGTGCAAGTAAGCAGGAGGTAATATGTTGTTCCTCATTACAAGCCGGAATAACAACAATTCTCTGCCTTTTCCAAAATATATTGTTATGAATGTAAGCATAAGTAATACATGAACTTTTATTATCAGGATCTTCTGAAGACATCATGATACGCCTTGTTAAAGACGATAGGGTGATTTTCTAAGACGCACCAGGAGCGTAAAAGTTCAATTTAATAGTTTGTGACTATGACACAAAGGGTAATGAGCATTTACAGTTTCTGGATGCCTGAATTATGTTTGTTTTTTATTATAAAATGATAAATAAATTGGTTGTGGGAAGTTATCATAAATATACGATTTTATTTTTCAAGTATGTATCTTGTTTTATTAAATGACGGAATTGCAAATATGATCATGGAAATGAAGCGAAAATACATTTCATGATGTTTCTTACGGATGGTTTTCATGGCGCGCACATAGGAAAAATTTGGCACATCTGTTCATTTTAAATATGCAACTGGGAATATGTATTTTTTATGTCTATAATTAAATATACTTACTTTATACGTTATTTACATGCAACAACAACAGATTATTATTTTATTTACCTATAAAGCATAAATAATATTTTTTAATACCATAATCTAATAATTGTTATGTTGAGGGGTATGGATTGGATTTGTGGAAAATAAATAAAACCAAGAACAAATTAATAATTATTACTTAAATGGAATGTAATAATAAAAATAAAATTAAATTAATTGACTCGAATCAATTACAAGTGCGTGAGTTCATGTATATGTTGCGTGGTTCGGGTAGTATATATTCTCAAGGAACTACATTTTGCACGCATTCACTACTCTTTTATCCAGCCTGTTTGGTGCGTGTCCAGAAATGGCCTTGTTTCTTGCACTTGTTATAGGGTGCTGGATCGGGCGATTTCGCTTTGGCTCGTTCCAGCTTGGCGGTGTGGCGGGCTCGCTTTTAGCAGCTGTGCTTATTAGCCAAGTGGGCGTTCATATTGATTCTGGCATCAAGAGCGTTCTGTTCGCTCTTTTTATCTATGCCGTGGGTTATCAAAGCGGCCCGCAGTTTTTTCGTTCATTAGGGCGGCAGTCTCTTAAAGAAATTCTGATGGCCGTTGTGCTGGCTATTACGGGATTGATTACCGTTGTAGCGGTTGCGCGCATATTCCACCTTGATAAAGGACTTGCTGCAGGGCTTGCGGCAGGGGGGCTTACCCAGTCGGCCATTATTGGTACGGCAGGCTCGTCCTTGGAAAAAATTGGTCTGCCGCTTGCGCAGGTGCAGCAGCTTCAGGGTAATGTCGCTGTTGGCTATGCCGTAACGTATATCTTTGGCTCCATTGGGCCCATTCTTCTGTGTGTTAACGTTTTGCCGTGGTTTATGAAGCGCGGCATCCGTGAAGATGCTATTCGTGCTGAAGCCGAGCAGGCAGGCGGCGTGCATGTTATGGGTGAGGGAGAGGTTTCTGCTTTTCCTAATCTTGTTGGGCGTGCGTATCGTCTAACGCAGTCTGATCTCACTATTGCTCGTGTGGAAAGCCTGGCTGCAGGCGTTACGGTGGAACAGGTGCTGCGCAATGGCAAACCTGCCGGTGTAGGGGCCGATGCTGCGCTGCTGCCGGGTGATCAGCTTTTGCTCGTTGGGCAGCGCGCAGAGGTTCTGGCTGCAGGGCAGAAGATCGGGCAGGAAATTGGTGATGTTCCCGGCCTTGATCTTTCCCTTATCCGTCGGGATGTTGTTTTGTCTCGTAAGGATTTTGTTGGAAAAACTGTTGATCAATGCGTACAGTCTCTTTCCGCAGCTGTGCGTCACGGTGTTTATCTGGTCGCGCTCTCCCGTGCAGGTAAGGCAATGCCTGTTACGGGCTCCATGCAGGTAAAGGATGGAGATATTGTTACCCTGCTTGGTACGTCTGCCGATGTGCAGCGTGCAGCCACGCAGATTGGGACGATCCTGCTTCCAAGCATTAAAACCGATCTCGTTTTCCATTCTCTGGGCGTTGCCCTTGGTTTGCTGATCGGCTTGGGTGTGGTGCATATGGGGTCGGTCCCTCTTACTCTTGGTAGTGGCGGTGGGGCTCTGCTTTCCGGGTTGCTGTTTGGTTGGTATCAAAGCCGCCATCCCGTTATGGGGAATATGCCGCAGGGTGCCTCAACTTTTCTGGTGGACTTCGGGCTGGCAGGCTTTGTGGCCGTAACGGGCTTGCAAACGGGCCAGCAGGCTATTGCTACCATCATGCAGCACGGCATTACGCTCTTTCTGTTGGGTGTAGTGGTTACATTGGTGCCGCTTATCCTCACCATGCTCTTTGGGCGCTACGTGCTGCGCTATAACAATACGGCCATTTTTGCAGGTGCTTTGGCAGGTTCTCGCAGTGCCAATCCAGCTTTTGGCGAGGTGTTGAACAAGGCAGGCAATGCCGTTCCCACAACACCTTTTGCCATTACTTACGCAGTTGCAAACGTATTGCTTACGCTACTTGGGCCACTTGTGGTCGCATTTTCCTGAATACTGAAAAGAAGGAAACGCAATAATGACACTCGATTATTCGAAATTTCGTGATCTCAGCCCATTTGAACTTAAAGACACGCTCATCAGCTTGGCATCATCAAAGGCTGACCGCGTTATGCTGAACGCTGGCCGTGGTAACCCCAACTTTTTGGCAACACTGCCGCGTGCTGCCTTTTTCCTGTTGGGGCAATATGCTTTGGCTGAAGCGCGCCTTTCTTTTTCCTATCTCTCTCCCGGTCTTGGCGGTACAGTCCGTATTGAAGGGATTGAAGCACGCTTTGATCGGTTTATTGAAAGCAACGAAGATAAAGAGGAAGCCGCTCTTCTGGGGCATGCTTTAAGTTATGTGCGCGACCAGATGGGCCTGCCAGCCGATACATTCCTTGTTGAAATGGTTGAGGGTATTCTGGGCTGCTACTATCCAACACCACCACGTATGCTGACATTGAGCGAAAAAATTGTTGGCCAGTACGTTCTGCGTGAAATGGTGGGTGGTAGAATTTCTCTGGATTCCACAGACTTTTTTGCAACCGAGGGCGGCACAGCGGCTATGGCCTATGTGTTCAATTCTCTCAAGCAGAATGATCTGATCAAAAAGGGAGACAAGGTGGCAATCGGTATGCCGATCTTCTCCCCTTATATCGAAATCCCGCAGCTTGAAGAATATGGTCTGGAAGTTGTGCCCGTGCAGGCAGATCCTTCTCTGGATTGGCAGTATCCAGAAAGCGAGCTGGAAAAGCTGCGTGACCCGGCAGTTAAAATGTTCTTCTGCGTGAACCCCAGCAACCCGCCATCAGTCAAGATGAATGATGCATCGCTGGAGAAGATTGCCGCTATTGTTGAAGATCGTCCCGAGCTGATGATCCTGACAGATGATGTGTATGGCACGTTTGCTGATGGCTTCCGTTCGCTTTATGCAATCTGCCCGCGCAACACCATTCTTGTTTACTCCTTCTCCAAATACTTTGGGGCAACGGGTTGGCGTCTGGGTGTTATCGGGATGCACAAGGATAACGCAATTGATGCACGTCTGGCGCAGCTTCCGGCAGATGCAAAAGCCGCATTGGCAAAGCGCTATTCCAGCCTGACAACAGATTCAGCTGATCTGAAGTTTATTGATCGGTTGGTGGCAGATAGCCGTGCCGTGGCTCTTAACCACACGGCAGGTCTTTCTACACCGCAACAGGTCCAGATGGTACTGTTCTCTCTGTTTGCGCTGATGGATCATGAAGGCCGTTATAAAGCGACGCTTAAGAGTGTTATTCGCCGCCGTGAAGCTGCGCTTTACCATGAGCTGGGTGTGGCGCCATCGGAAGATGCCAATGCAGTAGATTACTATACGCTGATTGATCTGGAAGATACTTGTCGCGCTCTGTACGGCGAAGAGTTTGCGCAGTGGATGCTCAAGCGGGCCAGCACAGGTGAAATTCTGTTCCGAATTGCAGATGAAACCGGTATAGTGCTGCTTCCCGGTGCTGGGTTTGGGGCTACGCGTCCTTCAGCTCGTGCTTCTCTCGCCAATCTTAATGAATTCCAGTATGCCGCAATCGGGCGTTCATTGCGCAAGATGGTGGATGAATATCACGCTGAGTTTGTGAAGCCTCAGGCGTAATGAAAATTGTGTTCGGAAGGAGAAAGCGCTCCTTTCGGTAGATTTGGTTTTTAAATGACGACAAGGGGAGGTAAGGGCATTCCTTTATCTCTCTTTGTTAGAAAGAGTGTTGTTTTATGGTTTCTGTGCGTGGTCTGCCTATTCTTGCTGCAATTCTGGGGGTAGCCTCTGTTATGCCTGTTTTTTCTCATGCAGAAGGGGCATCTGCACCTCTTGCGGCCCATCAGCAGGTCTCCTTACCACGTGTGCTTGTGCTGGCTACGGGGGGCACAATATCCGGTAAGGCTGATACCCGTTCCGCTATTGGATATGATGCCGGTGCCGTAACAGGTGAACAGTTGATTGCAGGTGTGCCTGGCGTTGAAAAACTGGCGCAGTTGCAGGTGGAACAGATATCCAACATCGCTTCCCAGAACATGAACAGTCAGGTCTGGTTCAAGCTGGCCGAGCGTATTCGTCGGGCTTTTGCCCATAACGAAGCAGATGCCGTTGTGATCACCCACGGGACAGACACAATGGAGGAAACAGCTTTTTTTCTGGATAACGTGATTGCAGATGCACGGCCGGTTATTTTAACGGGCGCAATGCGGCCGAGCACGGCCATTAGCGCAGATGGCCCCGCCAATATGTATGAAGCCGTAAAGGTTGCGGCTGATCCGCAGGCCCGTGGGCGAGGCGTAATGGTGGTATTAAATGATGAGGTGCAGTCTGCGCGTGGTGTCAGCAAAATGCACACCACTGCACTGCAAACCTTCCATTCACCTAATCTTGGTCCGGTTGGTTATGTTGATCCGGCAAGTGTGCGCTTTATGACGCCAGCCAAGCCTCAGCAGCATCTTGCTCTGCCAGCAGACCATAAACTGCCGCGGGTTCAGATTGTCTATGCCCATGCAGACATGGATGCACAGCAGATTGATGATGCCGTAAAAGGCGGAGCGCGGGGCATTGTGGTCGCGGGTATGGGTGATGGCAATGTTTCAACAGATGCATTGGCCGGCATAGAGCGTGCCACAAAAGCTGGGGTTGTTGTTGTGCGTTCCACCCGCGTGGGCAACGGTTTTGTAAACCGTGATGTGGAAGTTGATGATGATCACTATGGGCTTGTGGCCTCTATGGATCTCAACCCGCAAAAAGCACGGATACTTCTGCAGCTTCTGCTGGCTAATGGTAAAACCACAGCTGCAGAGATTCAAAAAGCGTTTAGCGCTGGCTTTTGAGCAGAAAAAACTCAGCAGGATAAGTAATTGAATGAGAGTACGCCTTAAGCAATGGGTATATGCGGGTGGCAAGGTTTCCGTAAGAAATGCACTTGTCTGCTTTCTTGCATCTACCGGTAGTTTTGCATCTGCCCATGCAGATCAGTGGTATACAGGCTCACTCGTTTCCCCTTCCGGCACAACGCGGGAAGGGGTGCTGAATGTTGAACCCTATTATTCCTATAGTCAGCCTTTAGGGTCTTTTGATGCGCATGGGCGAGCAGGGCCTGCATCTCATCCCATGCAGCGCATGTTTTCCAATTCAACGCTCTGGAAATACGGGATCTCTCAGGATTTCAGCATCCAGTTGCATACTATTGTCGATTATGGATGGAAACATGCAGATGGACATTCTCATGGTCCTAAAACAGGCGATGTTCCGTTCGATCTGATCTATCGTTTGGTGCGGCCTGATCCTAAACATTACATCCCGGCTTTCAACCTTTTTGTAGGTATGATTTTCCCTACAGGGGATTACAAAAAGTTAGGAGATAAGCAGGATGGAGTAGGGAGCGGTGCATATGTTTTCCGTTTTGCCTTAACTGAGCAATCTACTTATACGTTGCCAGGCAACCATGAATTACGCTTGCGTGTATGGAACTGGTTCCGGCGTGCTGTCACCTCGGCCAAACTTACAGATGTCACCAGTTATGGCACAGCGCATGGCTTTCGTGGCCGTGGGCAGCCGGGCATGAGCGGCCAGACAGGTTTTTCATTGGAATACGGTTTAAGCCAGAAATGGGTGCTGGCCATGGATCTTGCGCGAGATTGGTCCAATGGATCAACGTTACGTGGGCATGATAGTAATGGCAATTACATCCATAAAACAGGGTCTGCCGGAACGGATTGGCAGATTGCGCCTGCGTTTGAATATAATTGGAACCCACGTTGGGGGGTGATTGTTGGTTCTGCTTTCTATTTTGCCGGTCACAACAAAAGTATCCAGGTTTCCCCACAGTTTGCGGTCAATGCAATGTTCTGAAGTTGGCTTTATAAGGCTTTTGAATATTGAACTTCTAGAAAAGCAGACCAATAAAGAGGCGCCATAGGTATTGGCGTCTCTTAGTAAACCAATCTAAAAGGTAATCATAATTTATAGGTGAATGCTCACTTTAAAGTGGAGATGAAAGGCCTAAACATACATTATTGAGAATAATTTGCATTATCTTTATGCTGCATGCCCTTATATAAGGAGATCTTGCCGCAATGCATTTTAGAAAGCTCTGGAGAGATGGAAAGGGGAAGAAAGACCTTTCTAAGCCTTTGGAATTACCTGCTGAGATAGAAGCCATTCGCCAAAAAGCGTTGCGAGGGCATCATTTAGAACAGGTTATATGGGGCAAAATCCTTTTAGACAGCGTATATGTACCTTCAGATCCTGCAGCTGCTATCACATGGTTTCGTATGGCTGCGCAGGCGGGGTATGGGCCAGCACATAATATGCTGGGGCGTTGCTATTATTTTGGCTGGGGCTGCCCTCAAGATTATCAGCAAGCTATTGTGCATTATACCTTAGCTGCAAAATTAAATGATAACTGGGGGCGCTATAATCTTGCAATCATGACAATGCGGGGTATCGGCATGCAGCAAGATCTTTTATCAGCGTTTGCTCTTTTTCAAATGGGAACTCAAGCTGGTCACGCAAAATCTATGAACATTTTGGCGCGATTTTACGAAGAGGGGTGGTGTGTGCCTCAAGACAAGAAAAAAGCGCTTATGTTGTATAAGGAGTCAGCGCAAAAGGGTGATTATCGAGGCCAACATAATTATGCAGTATGGCTGGCTGAGCAGGGGCGTATTGAAGAGGCTATGGTATGGTGGCATCAAGCCGTACCGCAGGCCACATTAGATGTTTTGCTTGCAATGCAAGATATTATGCAAAAATTAAAAAATAACGCAGTAAATAATTTAAAATATGCTGTAGAACGAGAAATAAAATCAAAAAAATATAAATAATTATTATTCCAATAGTGTTTATTTATATAAACAAAAACATATCTGCAACGAAGCAAAACAATAAAAAATATTTTAAAATACGCGGAATTGCGAATCATTTGCGATAAAAGCTATATGCAACTGATTCGCATTAATGTTTTGTAAAGTCTCATGACAAACTCATCTTCATCTCGGCAGATACCTACGTCTTCTTTCATGTTTGGTTTGGCTATGGGGTGGAGTACACTCTCATTGCTAACGGTGGATGCATACGCTGCAACGGCTACAACAGAGGGGCAATCTCTTAAAAATCAGAAAGCTCCAGAGGTCATAGATGCTTCATCCAAGGCAACGCTTGCGACATCAGGGAAGAAAGGGCCGCATTCTGCAAAACAGGAAGATGGGTCTGAGGCAGAAGAATGGGTGGTTACCGCATCCCCCATGAACACACTTCGGACACCTATGGGCATTAGCCGAATGCCGCATGATGCTTTGCATACTCCACAAACCATTAATGTGGTGCCGCAAATTCTTATGCAGCAGCAGAACGTTAAATCTTTGGATGAGGCCCTTAAAAATGTTCCCGGCATTACGGCGTCTGTTGGGGAAGGTGAAGGGGGAATGGCGGGAGATCAATTCCTGATCCGAGGATTTGCCGCCCAGAATGATATTTATGAAAATGGCTTGCGCGATTTTGGTGTGTATACGCGCGATAGTTTCGATTATGAAAATGTGGCCGTTATTAAAGGGCCATCTTCACAAGTGTTCGGTAATGGCACCACAGGTGGTGCTATCAACATTACAACTAAAACGCCTACATTGAAAAATCATATTCGTGCGTCTTTTTCTGGCGGAAGTGGGCAGTATTATCGTGGAACACTGGATTTTAACCGTATGCTTACGGATAGCATTGGTATCCGTATTACCGGGATGGGGAATGAAAATAATACTGTCGGGCGCGATTACGTTTATTCCCACAGATGGGGTATTGCGCCATCCATAACATTTGGTATGGGTAAAAAAGTTTCCTATACTTTAGAATACTTCCACCAAACAGATAATCGCATTCCAGATTATGGTGTGCCGGTGTTGAAAAAGCCGGGGGCTGCTTATGGTAAGCCGGCCACGGAATATGGTGTAAAACGCACCAATTGGTATGGCACCACGTTTGATCAAGATAATTCCAGTGTGGATATGCTGACAGGACGTTTGAAGTGGGAGGCCTCTCCTTACGTTACTGTGTATAATGATACGCGTGGGGGACTTTATAGCCGATATTTTTCTGCTTCGCAGGAAGGTTGTACCAGCAACCAGCTTTCCTATAATGCAAGTGGGTATCTACAAAACGGAGCAGCCTATAATTGTAATACCGATTTTTTTGGTGGGAACGCAGCTGCTGCCAAGCTTTCCAGAACAGGGGGTGTGTTTGGGCCAAACCCGTATCAGCAAAATGATTGGTCTGTGCAAAATGTCCTTTCTGCAGTTGCCAAGTTTGATACAGGCAGCGTGAAGCATGAAATGATTGGCGGCGTAGATATCATGCATGTTTATGATCGCCGTGAAAATTTTGCCTACAATAATGCTGTTGCGCGCCAATATGTAAATCTTCTGGACCCGTCTCCGGTTGTGTCAGGGTTGAATGTTGTAGATGGCTCATCCATGCCCGGCGGATTGGTGAACACAGCTACTGCAGGGCAGAAAAAGTGGAAAACGGGTGATGCAACAGATGTAGGGGCTTTCTTTTCAGAACAGGCCCAGCTTGCCCCGTGGTTTTCTGTGCGTGCTGGTTTTCGGTGGGATCACTGGGATACACATTACAGCATGACCGGTGGAAGCTATGCCAAGCCAGACGTGCATATGGGCCAGACGCAGGATACGTTTAACCCTAACGTGAGCCTGATGTACACACCTAATGACCATGGGATGATCTATTTCAATTGGTCGGAATCAACAACGCCACTTGGCCTGTATGTGACAAACAGTTCTGAGCCGTTGAACCTCAAGGATCAAGGCTCCAAGCCTGAACGTAGCCGACTTTATGAGTTGGGGGCTAAATATTCAGCTTTCCATGATCGTATTGGTTTTGCGGCCTCTGTTTTCCGTTTGGAAAAGGGCAATTCCATTCAAACAGATCCAAGTTCAGGCACAGTTACACCAACCAGCGATACACAGCGCAACCAAGGTGTGGAGCTGAGCGTATCTGGCATGATTATGAAAAATTGGAACGTGATTGCCACTTACGCACGGTATGACAGCAAAACACTTTCTGGTACAGCAACCGATGTTGGCAAGCAGGTGCAGTATGTGCCCAGAAACCAGGCAACAGTTTGGACGACATATGAGATTGCCCCCTCCAAGCCCTACAATTTTCTTGTGGGTGGCGGGATGACATGGCGGGAAGGTGTGTTTCTTGATAACGCCAATACAGCACGCGTTCCTGCAAACGTAGAGTTTGATGCAGTTGTTTCTCATCGTTTCGATCAGCATTGGAAAGTTACGATGAATGGTTACAACCTTGCCAATCGTCTAAATTATGGAAACCTGTTCAGTAACCGTGTTACGCCATCTATTGGGCGTGCCTTTTTATTCAATTTGGCAGCGGATTATTGATTGATCTTGTGTCGGAAATAAAGGAAGGGGGCGCGTAAGAGATGCTCTTTCCTTTATGGATATAAGTATAGAATATTAGAAAAGTTTTTGATGATGTTTTTGTGTATTCCATCTGTTCTGACTGCTGATGAGCTTGCCTATTGCCGGATGAAGTTGGAAGCAGCAGAATGGACAGATGGGCGGGAAACCGCAGGGGCACAATCTGCCAAAAGTAAGAACAACTTACAGCTTCCCCGTAACTCAGAAACCTGTTTGGAATTGGGGGAGCTAGTTTTGCGCGCTTTGGGCCGGAATGCCTCGTTTAATAGTGCTGTTCTGCCGTATAAAGTTACGCCCCCTTTATTTAATAGGTATGAAGGGGGCATGCAATTTGGTGCTCATGTGGATAATGCGATCCGCGGTGTTTTTGCGGGTGGCATTCACACGCGTATTCGCACGGATGTTTCCTCAACATTGTTTTTTTCTGAACCAGAAGAATATGATGGGGGCGAACTTGTTATCCATACTAACGGCACGCAGCAATCAGTTAAGCTGGCTGCTGGTGATATGGTCGTATATCCCACTACGGTATTGCATAGCGTTGCGCCAGTTACACGTGGCAAAAGATTGGCTGCATTTTTTTGGTCACAATCTATGATTGCAGAAGAAAGCCGTCGGCAAATTATGTTTGATCTGGATGTGCAAATTATATCCTTGCGCGAAAGATTGGGGGATACAGACCGAACTGTATTGGCGCTTACAAATACCTATCATAATTTAATGCGCCAATGGTGCATTCTGTAAATAAGAAAATATAGTTATCATCCTCAATAAATATTTTTATATAGAAAACATAAAATATATTGAGCGTGTAATTCTATTCTTGAGAAAGATTTTGCTTCCGGCCATCTGATCATAAGTCAGATGGCTTTTTTCTTGGCCGTCAATAATGGCTGTATTGCAGTAGTTGATTCATCGTGACCTCATCATGTTGCGCGTTTTGCTTGTATGACCATGCTGCCGCACACTTTTTCTGCCTTCAAAATAGTTAATAAAAATATGTAAGTTAATGGAGAGGATATCTCCATTCGAGAGAGATTTTTCTTAGTAAAAAGGCATATTTCAAAAAACCTCCTTCTTTCCCTACCTTGACATAAATAAATACATAATTACATAAACAATGAATAAAGGCGGTGCCCTTATCATTCCCCGTTCCTTTGTGGGGGTGAGGGGGCAGTGAGTGTGAAAGTGATGATGCAATCTTCGAGCAACAAAACCCTTGTGGGCTTTACGCGGCGCATAAGCCTTTGGCTTGGTGTATCCGTGCTGCTTGGTGGAGTTGCTGCTGTATTATTGGTCTTACAACTTACTGTTTTTGCACAAATTGTTGCAGATCTAGCTTTTAGGCATCACGCGTTGGAGGCTGAAGTTCCAGCCTTAGGGTGGCTGGTAATTTTGCTGGTTGGGCGTGCGCTCTTGCAATGGGGGGCTGATATTGTTGCTGCCCAAGGCAGCCTGCGTCTTATCTCCAAATTGCGGAATGAACTGCTACAGCATCTGTTTCATGTCGGGCCTGTAGGGATGGCCAACTACACAACAGGGGAAACAGTTACGGTGCTGGATGCCGGGCTAGAAGGGTTGGAACCCTATTTTGCCCAGTATATTCCACGCGCCGCCATGATGGTGGTGTTGCCGTTTATGATATTGGCCACTGTTTTGCATCTGGATGGCTGGAGCTTCTTAATTCTGGCCTGCACCGGGCCGCTTATTCCTGTTTTTATGGCGCTGGTTGGGTATCGGGCTCAGGCTATTATGGACCGACAGTGGACCCAACTTCTGCTGCTAGGTTCATCCTTTCTGGATGCATTGCAGGGGATGACGAGCCTGCGGCTGTTTGGTCGTGCAAAGGATGCTGTTGCCGCGGTGGCAGGTATGGCAGATGAATATCGCTGTACAACCATGTCCGTCATGAAAGTGGCATTTCTTACCTCGGCAGTGCTGGAGTTTTTTGCCAGCCTGTCCATTGCGCTTGTAGCCGTTGTGTTCGGTGCACGCTTGCTGGAGGGGAAAGCAGATTTTCAGTCTGCTTTTTTAGTGCTGCTTTTGGCGCCAGAGTATTTTATGCCGCTGCGGGCTTTTTCTGCCAGTTATCATGCACGCCAAAATGCAACTGCAGCTATGGCCGGGATCAGCAAACTTTTTGCACTTCCAGCAGGAGTTGTAGATCATACTCAGCAGCCAATGATAGAGCCACTTCTATCTGTAAACTGTGAGAATATATCAGCAAAGTATGAAGAAAACAGACCCGTTTTGTCTCGTGTAAACTGTACATTCAATCGTGGCACAGTTAGCTTGATAACAGGGGAAAGTGGCGCAGGTAAAACAACGCTGGTGCGCCTTCTGCTTGGCCTATTATCGCCTGTTGCTGGGCGTATTGTTGCAAAAGATGTTCATGGCCAAATACATACGCATTGGCAATCTTGCATTGGTTGGGTGCCACAGCGGCCTTGCCTTATACATGGCACAGTGGCGGAAAACCTACGTCTGGCAAACCCACAAGCAGATGTTGAATGCCTTCGTAACGTTGCGCGGCAAGCTGATGCATTGTCGTTTATCGAAGCTCTGCCTCAGGGGTTTGATACCCCCATAGGAGAGCGTGGGGTATGTCTGTCTGGCGGGCAGGTGCAGCGTTTGGCGCTGGCACGTGTGTTGTTGCGGGACCCGCAAGTTCTCATTCTGGATGAGCCCACAGCTCATCTTGATCCCGAAACTGAGCAACGTGTTGCTGCCGCCATCGCGCGTGTTGCACTTGATCGTATTGTTATTGTGATCGCTCATCGTGGGGCAATCATCAATCACGCACGGCAAGTGTTGCGGGTGCATAAGGGGCAGGTTTTTAGCGGCCCACATATGTTGGAGCACGCAGCATGACACCGTTTTTACGCCTTGCCGTGCTGATAAAGCCTATTCGGCGCGAAATGCTGATAGGGCTTGTGCTGGCAGTATTTGCATCTCTGGCTAATTTTGGGCTGCTGTTTTTGTCCGGCTGGCTTTTGGCTGCTGCGGCAATAGCGGGCCTTGGCGGAATTGTAGCACAAAATGCCTTTAACATCTTCTTGCCAGCAGTAGGTGTCAGGTTTTTTGCCACTGTGCGTATTCTTGCGCGGTATCTGGAACGTGTGGTGACGCATGATGCCACGCTACGGTTTATTGGGCAGGTGCGTGCGTGGAGTTTTGAGAGGCTTGCACCTCAGGCTCCTGCCGTTCTAGCTCGGCAACGTAGTGGGGATATGCTGTTCCGCTTTGTGTCTGATACAGACCGGATGGGGCAGGTTTACCTGGAAGTTATGCTGCCTTTTGCCGCGGCTGCTATCTGCTGCGTAGTATATGTGACTGTAACAGGCCTATTTTCTTTTTCAGCAGCTTTGGTTTTGGCTGCAAGTCTGTTGCTGTGCGGAACTATTATTCCACTAGCAACAGCCAAGCTTTCAGCAAAAGCGACCGCGCAGATCAGCGTTCAGCAAGATATTATGCATGCAGATATGGCGGAAATCTTACAAGGTATGGGCGAATTCATGTTTCTTGGCGCTGCAAACAGCGTGCAAAAACATATTGCAGACCAGCAAACCAATATTCGCTTATGCCGCCAAAGGATTTTGCTGCTTCAAGGTGGGGCGCGTTGTCTCAGCACGGTTATTGGCACGTTAAGCGCGGTGGCAATGTTGGCTCTTGCTACGCATGCTTATCATGCAGGCACGCTTTCCGCAGCGTGTTTGCCTATGTTGGCATTGAGCGGGCTTGCTGCATTTGATGTAGTGGGGCCTTTACCGGCAGCGTGGCAATTGCTTGGGCATGTGCGAGTGGCTGCACGCCGCGTATTTGCTGTATGTGATCAGCCTCCATGTGTGCCTGTACCTGCTGTAATAGCCTCGCCAGTTCAAGCATTGGATTTGTGTTTTTGTAACTTGGGAATGCGTTACCCAGAAGCAAAACACTGGGCGCTACGGCACGCCAACCTGTTGATCCGGCAAGGAGAGCATGTTGCTCTGGTTGGGCCATCAGGGGCAGGCAAAAGTACGCTGATAAATCTGCTGTTCCGTTTTTATGATTATCAGAAAGGAACAGCCAGTTTTGGTAACGTTGATCTGAAAAACGTCGATGCTGATATCATGGCGCAGCACATTGGCGTGGTGGCGCAGGATTATCACCTGTTTCAGGGCAGTATCCGGCGTAACCTGATGATTGCCAACCCCAACGCCACAGAGGAAAAAATGTGGCGGGCATTACAGATAGCGCAGCTGGCAAAGTTTACACACGCTGAGCCAGCAGGTCTGGATACCTTGATTGGAGAAGGAGGTGTTCGCCTTTCTGGCGGGCAGGCACGGCGGTTGGTTATAGCGCAGGTTGTGCTGCGAGCACCAGCCTGGATCATTCTGGATGAGCCGACCGAAGGTCTGGATGCGCAGACGGAGCAGGAGCTTATGGCCGCCTTGCTTGCTGCTCTACCGCCGCAAACAACCATAATGTGCATTACCCATAATCCTGCAGTGGCCGGATTGATGGACCGTATCGTGCGCGTTGAAGAAGGCCGGTTTCATGAGGCCGGGAGAGCGCCATGATCCGACGATGACCTGACCCACCCAAAACCCTTATTTGCTTTTACCGTAATCAGGAGATCTGACGGTGGAATTTATTGATCCCAATGTCGTCGATCTGTCGCGCTTTCAATTTGCGTTGACGGCATTGTACCACTTCATGTTTGTGCCGCTTACCCTTGGCCTTACATTCATGCTGGCAGCTATGGAGACGGTTTACGTCGTTACCGGCCGGCAGATTTATAAAGATATGGCGCAGTTTTGGGGCAAACTGTTCGGTATCAACTTTGCCATTGGGGTTGCAACCGGCATCACAATGGAATTTGAGTTTGGCACCAACTGGTCCATGTATTCTCACTTCTTTGGGGATATGTTTGGCACGCCCTTGGCTATTGAAGGCCTGATGGCCTTTTTTATGGAATCTACCTTTGTAGGTCTCATGTTTTTTGGGTGGGATCGGCTAAGCAAGCAGGCACACCTAGCCGTTACTTATCTGGTAGCCCTAGGCTCCAATTTGTCAGCCCTGTGGATACTGATTGCCAATGCCGGGATGAATGTGCCCGAAGGTGCGCATTTTGATCCAGAAACCATGCGCATGCAGTTTGAAAGCTTTGTAAATCTGGTTTTCAACCCAGATGCACAGGCCAAGTTTGTACATACATCTGTTGCGGGTTACGTTTCTGCGGCAATGTTTGTAATGGGGATTAGTGCTTTTTATCTTTTGCGCGGCCAGCACCGGCAGTTTGCAGCGCGTTCATTCCGTATGGCGGCATTGTTTGGCATTATCTCCACCGTGGCAGTTATCACGCTGGGAGATGTGCTGGGGCGGTTGGATTATGAAAAGCAGCCGACCAAAATTGCGGCAATTGAAGGCCTTTGGCATACCAGTAAACCACCGTTTGAGCCGTGGATTTTGGCCGCGCTGCCAGATGATGCCAAGCAGGAAAACCATTTTGAAGTAGGTGTGCCGCTTGTACTTACCCCGCTGATTACCCATACGTTTGATCAGCCTATTACCGGTATGCATGAACTGGAAGATGCTGCCGGACCGCGTATTCGTTCGGGTATTGAGGCTGTAAGCGCCTTGCGCCGCTATGGTGTAACGCATAGCGATGCAGATCTTGCTCTGTTTACGCAGCATGAGCAGGATATGGGGTATGGCCTGTTGGCAGCCCGACACGCGCCCAATCAGGATGTTACGAATATTCCTGAAAATCAGATTGATACTGTGGTGAAAGCAACCCAGCCCGATATTCTCCCCAACGTGTTTGTTACATTCTGGTCTTTTCGGTTTATGGTGTTTCTCTCCCTATGGTTCTTCGCGCTGTTTGCTATCTCTGCATATATCAGTCTAAAGCGTCGTCTGGAGCATAACAAACTTCTTCTAAAACTGTGTATGTGGTCTATCCCTTTGCCAATTTTGGCAACAGAGTTTGGGTGGATTACGGCTGAAGCAGGCCGTCAACCGTGGACAGTATTTGGCTGGCTGCCAACATTCCTGTCTGCCTCAAGCCACGGTGTGTCTTACATGGTGTTTTCGCTTATCGGGTTTGTGCTGCTTTACAGTGTGTTTATTGCCGCAGAACTTTACCTCATGTTCAAGTTTGCGCGTCTGGGGCCAGAACACGACAGTATGGAACCCCATGCTCAGCATGCTGCTCCCAAACCGTCTGCCTTTGACATGCACTCCACGGCCTCCTGACAGGACACGGTGATATGGAACTTTACGCGATACTGAAAATAGTCTGGGCCGTTATGCTGGGTGTGCTGTTTATCGGCCTTGGCACCATGGTGGGCATGGATATGGGGGTTGGCACATTATTGCGCTTTGTAGGGCGCAATGATGCCGAACGCCGTACAGCACTTAACATTATTGGCCCGCATTGGGATGGCAACCAGGTGTGGTTCATTTTGGGAGGAGGGGCAATTTTTGCCGCTTTTCCCACACTCTACGGTACATCGTTCTCGGTTTTTTACGTGGTCATGATCACGCTGCTGTTCAGCATGATCTTACGTCCAGTCGCGTTTGAATATCGTTCCAAGGCAGATAGCAGACTATGGCGCGCAAGCTGGGATTGGGTGTTTCTTGTTTCGGGCTTTGTGCCGATGTTTATCTACGGTGCAGCCTTTGGGAATATTCTGGAAGGGGTAGGATATCATTTTGGATGGACGGGGCAGTATTATCAGGATGAATCCTTCCTGTCTTATCTGCTCAACCCCTTTGCCATTCTGTGTGGCCTTATGTCCGTTAGCCTGAGCATTTATCAGGGTGGGGCTATGCTGATGCTGCGGGCCGATAACCCAATTTGGGCGCGTGCTCGGCATTACGCCATTGCCGGAGGTATATTTGCGGCCATCCTGTTTGTGGCTGGTGGCGTGTGGATGCAGTTTTTGCCCGGATTTGTCATGCAGGCTCCGGTTAATCCTGCCATGCTAGCAAACCCGCTACATGGGCAATCAGTCGCCATAGTTGCTGGTGGGTGGATGCATAATTTCCATAATCATCCTGCCTTGTGGGCGCTGCCTGTTGTGGGGGTGGTTTGTATGTTGGCAGGTTCTGCCATGCTGGCGGCTGGCCGCACTGTAGTGGCCTGGTGGTTGGGGCTGGGTGCATGGGCAGGCACCATCATGACTGTTGGCTGCGCCATGTTTCCATTCCTTATGCCATCCTCCACCGTGCCAGATCAAAGTCTGACGGTATGGAACAGCACGGCAAGTGAATATGGCTTGGGCTGTATGTTGGCTGTGGCCGCCATTTTTGTGCCGATTATTCTATCCTACACTTCGTGGTGTTATTACGTCATGCGCGGGAAGGTTCATACCGCTGATGTCGTAAACGATACCCATAGCTACTGATTGTGAGGTCGTGATGACAAAGCTTTTGCGTCTGGCCGGTCTGGCGGTTGTTCTTGTGGTTTCCCTACTGTTTGCCGTGTTTGTGGGGGACCAGGGGCCTTGGTATTTTGCGTGGGTGATCGGCACGGTCATGATCATTCTGATTTCTGGGGCAGGGGCTATTATGCTGGATGCTCAATCCAACCTTTCATCCGATGAGGAAATCTGACCATGATGGGTGATCTCGAACGGATTATTTTCTTTATTCCCGTTGTGTATATGGGGCTTTACCTTATTGCTTATCGGTGCGGACGGCGCTGGTTCCCATAATAAAAAGGCGCCACCCCAACATATGTGGGTGGCGCCATTATTGGGTGCAGCAGGTAATATAAGTGGCAGATAGTGGAACCTGCCAAGATGTTCGGATGTTACACAGGCACTACGCATTGACCAGACGATCATGCTGTTGTGCTTAAGCTTGTTCTGTTCTTGTTTTTTCTTTCAAGGAATGGAGCAAAGGTTTCCTTGTTGGGTGCATGATCTTGGTCGTAACATAGAACCGAGAGAATGTTATGAAAACATGGGTGTACTGGGGTAGCGTTGGCGTGCTGAGCCTTGCGGTTATCAGTGCTGCTGGGTGGAAACTTTTATTGCATCCAGAAGCAGCAGTGCTGCCCGTTGCCGCCGGGTTTGGTCCTAGTCCTGATCTTCCAAAACCCAACCATACCTTGTTCCCAACGGTTAATATTGCAACGCCTATTGGGTGGTCGGGCACGCAGGCTCCATCACCCGCACAGGGGCTGGCTGTTACGGCTTATGCAAAAAACCTGAACCACCCGCGATGGCTCTATAAATTGCCCAACGGTGATATTCTGGTGGCCGAGAGCAACTCCCCCAAAACAGATGTTAAAACTGTTAAAAGCCGTATTGCCGGATTTGTTATGGGCAAAGCAGGGGCGGGGGATGCCAGCCCCAACCGGATTATTCTGCTGCGTGATACATCAGGGAACGGAACTGTAGATACGCGCACGGTTTTTCTGGATCATCTTTATTCTCCGTTTGGGATGGCTCTGATAGGGAATGATCTCTATGTGGCCAATGCCAATGAGATTTTGCGTTTTACTTATCATGATGGCGATACGCAGATTAATACGCCGGGTACCAAAGTGGTGGACCTACCTGCAGGATATAACCATCATTGGACTAAAAACTTGCTTGCCAGCCCAGATGGCAGCTTTCTGTACGTAACTATCGGATCCAATAGCAATGTTGCCGATAACGGTATGGAGGTTGAAGAAGGGCGGGCGCGGATAGACAAACTTGACCTGTCCACAGGAAAGCTCA
This sequence comes from Acetobacter oryzoeni, assembly GCF_004014775.2. NCBI lineage: Bacteria > Pseudomonadati > Pseudomonadota > Alphaproteobacteria > Acetobacterales > Acetobacteraceae > Acetobacter > Acetobacter oryzoeni. Next base: position 1,530,117 of record NZ_CP042808.1, on the reverse strand, counting down.
CCCCATATGCAACCGGCCTGCGTAACCCCAATGGCTTGGCTTTTGAACCAGATAGCGGTGCCCTATGGGTAGCGGTAAATGAGCGGGATGAAATAGGCAGTGACCTTGTGCCCGATTACATTACCGCCGTGAAGGAAGGGGCGTTTTATGGTTGGCCGTATAGCTATTACGGCCAGCATGTTGATAGCCGTGTTTCACCTCAGCGTCCCGATCTTGTGGCTCAAGCTGTTGTGCCTGATTACGCGGTTGGGGCGCATACGGCATCCATCGGGATTGCGTTTTCTCATGATGCCATCCAACTTCCTGATGCTTGGCGACATGGGTTGTTTGTGGCGCAACATGGATCATGGAACCGTAGGCCTAAAAGTGGCTACAAAGTTATCTATGTGCCGTTTGCCGATGGTCAGCCAGCAGGAATGCCTATTGATGTTCTGACGGGCTTTTTAACATCTGATGAAGCACATGTGCATGGGCGGCCGGTAGGCTTGGCACTTGATCGTTCAGGAGCACTGTTGGTTGCTGATGATGTTGGCAATGTTGTATGGCGTGTGACAGGGCAGAACCCATAGTGCCCATTGCCTTGAAATGTGATCCTTGCATTTTGGATAATAAAATACGGATCACAGTTGTGTGATTTTGGTGCCGAACAGGTGCATATGCTTTCAATATCATGAAGGTATATGCACAGAGTGATGGCACTGTGTGCCGCAGAAGCCGGCCTCACGCCCGGACGCCTCAGTGCGGTGGCGATGTGTGGTTAACCAATTCACAACAATATGTATAAATTTTAGTCAGGCCATAATGATGACGGATAGCCGTGACATATCCTACCATGTCAGGAAGGTGCGGGCGCTACATGCTGCCGTGTAGCAACCGCGAAATATGATTTAGGGATGATTATGGAAAATCAGGTTCATTCAATTTGGGCGCAATTAAGCGGGCTATTGCCTGTATTGTTAGGGTATGTAAGCCAGTTTGTTCTGGCATTGATTGTTCTTTTTGTAGGCTGGAAAGTTGTTAACGCTGTAACGCGGGCAATGGGCCGGATGATGACCGCCAGCCATATAGAGCCTACATTACGTGGTTTTCTGCTTAGCGTTGTGGGGCTGTTCTTAAAAGCTCTTTTGCTTATTAGCGTTGCCTCCATGGTAGGTATTGCAACCACATCCTTTGTTGCGGTGTTGGGTGCAGCAGGCTTGGCTGTTGGTATGGCGCTACAGGGTAGCCTTGCAAACTTTGCTGGCGGTGTTTTGATTCTGCTGTTCCGTCCTTTCAAGGTGGGGGATTCCATTACTGCAGGTGGCAGTTCAGGCACGGTGACATCCATTGAGATGTTTCGCACTGTACTGCTGGATGCAAACCACGAAATTATTTATGTTCCCAACGGAACACTCTCAAACAACATTGTTATTAACAGCTCGGAATCTGACAGGCTTTTGGGCTCAGTTAGCTTACTGATTGATTACAATGATGATCTTGATAAAGCACGCGCATTGTTGCTGGGGCTGACAGAACAGGATCCGCTGGTTTTGAAAGATCCGGCTGCTTCGGTTTCCTTTTTACCCAAACCCGCAAATATTCAGGTCACTTTGGGATTCTGGTGTGCGCCGGGGGATGTTTCATCTCTCGTGGCAAAGTATTCCGAGGATTCAATCAAGGTGCTTCAGCGGGAAGGTTATCGTTTGGGGGTAACTGCGCGGCCAGCCGCATAATACACGCTATTCTTGCTTGGCGCTCAATAAGAGCCATCAATTTTGGCAAGGGGGTAGGCATTGTCCTACCCCTTTTTTGATTCAGTTAGAGTTTGAGAGCCTTGCGGAAGACCCAACAAAAACTCATGGAAGTACGTACTTGCAATTTATTCTTAGTTGCTTAATAAGGCGCGGGCCGTTCCCATGCAGTGAGCCTTGCCATGAGTTTTCGTGTGTTTTGTTTGCATACGCTTTGTGTTTCCAGCCTGCTTGCAGGTGTTGGAGAAGGCGTTTTCTTTTCTAATTACGTGCGAGCAGAAGATGTAGCATCGTCACAGAAGGCTGTTCGTGCGCCACTTGCAGCTAAAAAACAGCCAAATACAGATCAGGCAAAAAAGGCGGAGCAGGGGCAAAACAAACAGACACCAGTTGCAGCCAAGCAGGAGGATCTGGTTGTTAAGGCATCGCGTAATAACCGTATGTATGTCACCAACGGAGGGGATCTAGGGGCATTAGGGCATAAAAAGGGGTTAGATGTTCCGTTTAATATACGGAGCTATAATTCCAGCCTTATTCTGAATCAGCAGTCCCAAACGCTTGGAGATGTTCTGCTGAATGACCCAACTGTTCGTACAACAATGGGGTATGGTAATTACGCTCAGCTTTTCCAGATACGTGGCTTTACCCTGTATGGCGATGATATTGCGATTGATGGCTTGTATGGTGTAACGCCACGCCAGCTTGTTTCACCACAACTCTATGATTCAGTTCAGGTTCTTAACGGTGCCAGCGCGTTTTTGAATGGTGCTGCGCCGGGCGGATCTGCCATTGGCGGCAATGTCAATCTTATTCCCAAACGCGCAGCTTCTACCGATATCACGCGTGTAACAGGTGATTATACAAGCAGCGGGCAGGGTGGTGGCGCTTTTGATCTTAGCCGCCGTTTTGGCAAAGACCGTGCTTATGGTTTCCGCTTCAATGCCGCAGGCATGGATGGCGAAACACCCATCAAGGGGGAACGGCATGATGATATTGCCCTTGGCGGTTCCTTTGATTGGCATAATGATGATACGCGCATCAATATGAACATGAACTACCAGAAACAGCAGGTTTTTGGTGGACGCAGTGCCATTATTGTTTCCAGTCTTGCAACGGATATGCCTACGCCCAAGGCAACATCTCCATCAAAAAATTGGGGACAGCGCTGGGCTTATACAGATTTGTCCTACCTGTTCGGCACGTTGAATATTGAACATGACTTTGGTGAGCATATTACCACCTACGCAAAATTTGGCGCCCAGAGTGGGAACGAAATGGGTAATTATGCCACAACCACGCTTACCAATTCTCGTACAGGAGATGGATCTGTGGGGGCCATGGCAGATGCTTATAATGTGATGAACGAGGCAACGCAGGCGGGTGTGCGTGCGCATGTCAACACAGGTTTTATCAAGCACGAAATCAATGCGGGTGGTTCTGCAATTTGGGAAGAATCAGATGCAGCCTATGCCATGAGCTTGGTAGGGGAATCTGGAAACATTTATCATCCCACCCAGTTTACGCCCAATGAAACATATGCCGGAGGGAGCCTGCGCAACCCGGGACGCGTTTCATGGAATAAGCTCTATAGTTTGTTTCTGTCAGATACGATGACTTTCTGGCACGATCGTATCGCTTTGACAGGAGGCTTTCGTTATCAGGATATCCTGTCAGATTCCTATAATTACGGAAGTGGTAGCCTACTTTCGCATTATAATTCTTCAGCCTTTTCGCCTGTTATTGGCCTTGTTGTGCACCCGGTTAAGAATTTTGCGTTGTATTTCAACCGTATTCAGGGGCTTTCTGCAGGCACGACTGTTGGTTCCACCTACGTAAATGCGGGGCAAACCTTTGCGCCGTATCAGAGCACGCAGTACGAGGTAGGTGCAAAGTATGACGTGGGCCGTTTTTCTGCTGGTGTTGCATTTTTCCAGACATCCATGCCGTATGGCATGACAGAACCCTACGGAGATACGGGTGAATCTATCTATACCCAAAGTGGTAAGCAGAGAAACCGGGGTATGGAGCTGACATTCAACGGAGAAATCCTACGCGGTTTACGGTTTAATGGAGGTCTCACGCTGATTGATGCCAAGCAGGTGCATACAGCGGGTGGGGAATATAATGGCAAGACCGTTATTGGTGTTCCAAATTATACAATTAACGGCAATCTGGAATACGATGTCCCCTTCGTAAAAGGGCTAACGCTTGTTGGTCGTGTGGTCAGTACTGGCAAGCAGCAGTTTAATAACGTTAATTCAGCACATTTGCCTGCATGGTCCCGGTTTGATCTGGGGGCGCGTTATACCTTTTTGGTGCATAACAAACCTCTTACGGCACGGTTTGAAGTCGATAACGTTGGAAACCAACGCTATTGGGCCTCTGTTTATCAGAGCGATCTGGTTATGGGTGACCCGGAAACATTTAAGTTTTCAGTAAGCGCTGATCTCTGATACAGCCATATTAGAAGATGCTATTGTTTAGAGCCGGATGTCGCTTTGTCGCATCCGGCTTTTTGATATGTGCATGAGGCCAAGATTTTCTTTTGAGAAACAAAGTTTCCAAATTTTTAAAAGTTATTTTGTAAATAAAAATTATTTAAAGAGAAAATTGTTCTTTGATGGTGTGAAACCTTTAGTAAAGGGTGCCGTTCAACACAGTGCGCACTGTGCGGATTTATCTTTTCTGTAAGAAAATCACCGCTTCCAAAAGGACAATACTAATGAAAAAAATGTACTTTCTTGTTGCGGCTTTGTGTGTTGCTGCGCCAGCGCTTGCTGAATCTTTACCAGAACGGACAGGCATCAATTCTGTTATGGGCATAGCACCTAAAACAGATGATTTTATTCAGGCTGTTGTATGGAGTGATCTTTTTGAGATTCAATCCAGTCAACAAGCACTTTCAGAGCCTTCTCTTAAAGATTTTGCATCTAAAATGATAGAAGATCACCACAAAACTTCGGCGGAGCTGAAGCAGATTGTGAGCGATAACAACATGAACAATACGCTGCCAGTTGATGTGGATGAATCGAGCCAAAAAAAGCTTGATACGCTCCATGGTCTGCATGGTGAAAGTTTTGTGCGGCAGTACCGGGAAGATCAGATAACAGCGCATGAAAATGCTCTCTCGCTTTTCCAGCGTTACGCAAAGAATGGGGATAATCCTGCCCTGAAAAAATGGGCTGCCAGTACCGTGCCAACGCTTGAAGAGCATCTGAGATTGGCAAAGAATCTGCCCCAATAAAACTGCCTTGATGATCTAAGCTGTAGAGCGCGAGCGTTCACGGCGGGAAATATCCTGCCAAGGTAATGCGCACCTTGGTATGTCATTTTCTTCTGGAACAGTGATTGATTTGCAATACATGCGCTCTTGAGCGTATAAGCAGCATTCACTCAGATGAAAGGTCGTGTAACGACCTTTTGCTGGCTCTTGCCGCTCTCTGCTCTCAGAACGACGCCCATATGGAAGGTGTCCAGAGCACTTCACCCTCCATAGGAAACCCAAGCCCTGCAGGGGGCTGTGCGCCGTCGAAGAGAGCGAGATATCGTCCACTTTGATTGTGATCAGCTGTTCAATCAAAGGATATCTCTGTGACGACCGATAGCTGCAAGGTCTTGATGATCTTCCCTCTTTTTAACGCCAATTCATTCTGGAATTATAAAGAAGCCTGTGATCTGGCTGGGGCACGTTATCCGGCAGCTCCCCTTGGTTTGATTACGGTTGCAGCGCTGCTTCCCAAAAACTGGGAGGTGAGGTTGGTGAACCGGAATACCGAGCTTTTGACCGATGATGATTTCGCTTGGGCGGATATGGTCATGACCGGCGGAATGCTTCCCCAAAGAAATGATGCCCTACGCATTATAGAAATGTGCCGTGCCAGCAATAAGCCTGTGGTGGTTGGAGGCCCAGATGTTACCTCCAGCCCAGATCTGTATAGCGCAGCAAATTTTCAGGTGCTGGGTGAAGCGGAAGAAATCATGATTGATTTCATAACAGCTTGGCGTAGGGGAGATACGCAGGGCGTCTTTAAGGCTCCTATGGGCAAAACAGACGTTACCAAAAGCCCTTTGCCGCGCTTTGATCTGTTAAAGCTGGACCAGTACCTGCATGTAGGTATTCAGTTCTCACGCGGGTGCCCGTTTAGCTGCGAGTTCTGCGATATTATTGAGCTGTATGGGCGTGTGCCGCGGACCAAAACAAACGCGCAGGTTCTTGCTGAACTGGATGCTTTATATGCTCTTGGTTATCGGGGGCATGTGGATTTTGTTGATGATAATCTGATTGGCAATAAAAAAGCGCTCAAGAAATTTTTGCCGGACTTGAAACTCTGGCAGAATAAAAAGAAATTTCCGTTTGAGTTTTCAACCGAAGCATCCATCAATCTTGCAGATGATACGGATTTGCTGCGCGGTCTGGCAGAGACAAATTTCTTTGCTGTATTTATCGGGATAGAAAGCCCCGATACAGATACGTTGGTGATGACGCAGAAAAAGCAGAATACCCGACGCAGCCTGCAAGAAAGCATTACCAAAATTCATGAAGCCGGCATTTTTGTAAATGCTGGTTTTATTGTTGGCTTTGATAGCGAAAAAGGCAGTGTTGCAGCAGGGATGGTGGACTGTATTGAAGATACAGCCATTCCGGTTTGCATGGTTGGGTTACTATATGCTCTGCCAACAACACAGCTTACACGGCGTCTGCTGGCAGAGGGGCGGCTATTTTCTGGGGGCGAGCAGACGCAATCTGGGGATCAGTGCACGGCGGGGCTGAATTTTGAAACAAACCGGCCTCGCCGCGATGTATTGAATGATTACAGAACCGTGCTGGCAGAAATTTATAATCCGGTTGCATATTTTGGTCGTGTCCGCAGAATGGGACGGATGCTTAAGCGTGAGCGTGCCCATAAAATGATACGGGGTGATTTGCGCAGCTTTATCCGATTGCTTTTCCGTATTCATCGTGCAGGCCCCGGAACAGCCAAACAGTTCTGGCGTATGATGCTTGATTGTGGCCTGCACAACCCCAAGGCAATACCTTATGTGGTTATGACGAGCGCACTTTATTTGCATCTCGGCCCATTTTCACGGCAGGTAGTGCGTGAAATTGATAGGGAAATTAAGGATGTAGATGAAGGGCGTTGGCATGCCCCAGCAGTAAAGGTTGCAGCAGTGCAGGCCGCAGAACTGGAACCTGCTGCATAACTTGGCGGATACAGAAAGAGTTTAATAAGGCTGATATTCTGGCGTGGTGTGGTCAAGCGCCCCGGTGCCGAATGCCAGCCCAGCTGCTGCAATAAGTGTGGCATAATAGGCATCGGAATGGCTGAGTGTTGCATCTACCAAGCCATTTTCAGCTAGAGACGTTTGTACAATAGACCCAACACCATTGCGGTAGGCAGCATATGCGGCATCAAAAGCTGTTTGTGCGGCTGTTTCAAGTTTGCCGGAGGATGCATAAGCGGCCAAGCTTGTGTGTAGGGCATTTTCTGCTACCACAATTTGTTTAACGGATGAATCAACCGTTTTCTGTAAAGCTGCGTTGGCACTATCAGCTTGATCCTGTGCCTGTTTAAGTTGTGCAGCCCGCATACCACCATCAAAAATTGGCACGGAAACGCCACCAAGAATAACACTGCTGAGCGAATTGGAAGAGAGGTTGAGGGTGGGAGAGGAATCACTCCCTACGCCCGGTACAGAAGAAAGTGCCAAGTGGCCGGTTGTATAGGCCACGTTTCCGGTTACAAAAATCTTTGGCAGAAATTCGCTTTTAGCAGCAGCAACCTGGCTTCTAGCGGCTTTTGCATGGGCATACGCTGCAAGAACATCTGCGCGCCGAGAAACAGCTTGTTGAATAAAGGCATCACTCAGGCGCGTATCATCCAATGCCAAAGGTCTGCCAGATATATTCTCTGTTTCAAAATGAGTGCGGGGCGAAATGCCGATAGCGTTAACAAGTTCCAGATACGTGTTTTCAACATCGCCTTGTGCCTGAACAAGACGGAGTTCTGTTTGGGCCGTAGCCTGTTGGGCTTGTGTAACATCTACAATAGTGCCTTGCCCATGTTTAAGGCGCGCTTGCGCGGCTTCCTGCACGCGTTTGGCGTTTTCTAGTGCTTTTTCCAGAAAATGCACGCGGGATACGGCTGCCGCATGTGTATAGAAAGCGATCGTCACACTATAGATAATTTTCTGATGTTCTGCGGTAAATAGAATATTCGCGCCAATCTGGGCTTGTTGAACGGCAGCAAGAACTGCCTCTCGCTTGCCAAAATCAAAAAGCAACCATTCCAAACCTAATGTTTGAATTTCCCCGGCACCTGAGCGCGAATTACGCATGCCCCCAATAAGGTTATTAAAATTGGTAACCCCACCATTAAATATTTCTCCCGCAGCACCTCCATTGCTGATGCTGGGAGTATCACCATTATTGCGTGCACGGTTATAACCGCCGACGACTGTTGCAGTAAGGCGCGGAAGATACGTGCTTTTGGCTATGCCTACGGCCAATGCGGCATCTCGTGCAGTATCCCATGCCCGGCGTGTATCGGGGTTGGTGGATTGGGCAATGTCAATCAATTCTGCCAGACTGTAAGCGTGTCCTGCCTGTGTTGTTATGGCGGCATCAGCCGGGCGTATTTCAATCTGCTTGTTGGACGGCAGCGTATAGCCTGGTGGCAGAACCAGGCCGTGGGCATTTGCACGCCCGGGTTTGATTTCACCATTAGCAGAAAGATTTGGTTCCCATGGTGCGTTTGGCTGGGAAGGGGCTGTTTCCAGTTCCTGCGTTGCACATCCACAAAGCATCATAACCGCACAACAAGCAACAAGACGGAAAGGATTATGGGTCATTGTGCGTTGTGTTCCAGTTGTTCGATATATGCGGTGGTGTGCGCTGGGGTATCTTCCAGCAAGGTGGTAGCTAAATGATCAGCCTGGATCAATGTGCTATGCCACGTAGCCAATTGGTGCTGGAGTTGCTGTGTGCTTGCGCCCGGATTGACTGGTTCCGTCTGAGTGTATTCCAGCGTCAGTTTTGCGGCATCCAATGCGCTTTGAGCTTGCGCAAACAGGGCCTCGCGTTGCTGAATCGTGGGAGCCTGTTCCTGTTTGCGTAAAAGTTGGAAAATAGCTTTCAGCTTTGCTGGCACCAGATTACGGGCACTTGCGGGCCAGAAACTGGTGAAAATGGCGTAAGTAATAAAATTACCAATCATGATCCCGACAATGCGGTCTCTCGCTGTTGTCATATCACTTGTAGGGCCATAGCCGTTCAGATCGGTCAGATAGAAAGCCAGACCAATCTGAAATCCTGCATAGGCGATCCGCTGATTACCCGCTTTGACCCAAGCCGCCAGAAGTGACACGCCAAAAACAAGCACCAGAAAGCCGGTTATGCCATCAAGGTGCGGCATAACCCAAATAATACTTAAAATACCAATCACTCCACCAATAAGAGCACCGGTAATACGAAGTGTTAATTTAGATATCATCTCACCCGTAGTGGGGAGTGCGACAATAAAACATGTGATGATACAGGTGTGAATGCCTGGCCAATCTAGCATTTTGAATAAAAGATAACTGCTCATAACCGCGGCAGTACCTTTTACGGCAAAGCGAATATGATCAGGATTACTAAATGCATCAGGCGCGAAAAAACCTGATTTCTCTTCAGATTTTTTGGAGTCCTCTGTTATCGGTGTGGTGAAGGTTGGTAGAAGGGAGGCCAAGTTGCGTAGCGTTACGTTTTTTTCTGGGTTTGCAGGAGGAGTAATACTGGTAGGATAATCTCCTTGAGCAAAGATTGTCACCATTTCAGTAAGCGTGCCCAGCAACTCAGCAGACGCGGTTGCACCTGAGCGTGCGGCGTTGCATGAAAGAGCCAAAACGGCAACGCTGGCATTTGCGGCTTGTTGTAGGCAGGCCAGATCCTGCGGTGACCAGATTTTTTCCAGCTTGGCCATTTTGACATTGCGCATCATCTCAGAAGCCCCTGTGTTTAGAAGGGTGCTTGCATGATCAAGCAATGCGGGATCCGGGTTTTGTAATAAGGAAATGGAAAGCTTAAGGCGTTCCGTTATACCTTCTGTCAGGAGTGTTTTGGGGGAAGGGCAGATAAATAGCCCAAGCACAACCATGACTGCACCCGGCACAGCCAGAAAAAGGTCTGCGTACAGCACGGCGCGGGTTACAATTTCCCCTACGGGAACCTGATCAATGGCAATAAGGGCGTAAACGATAATCAGCCCAAGCATATAGGCCACAGGCTTGAGTTTGCTGGCTGACCCCAGAAAGAAAAACCCAAAAGAGAGCAGCGCAATAACAATAATCAGCCAAAGTGGATGATCCAGCGTAAGCCGGATAAGCCCGTAAACAAAGGCCAATAGAAAAAGAATAATGATGTTAAGGCCAATAGCAGCCACAGCATTGGTAACGCGGTCTTTCTGCCACAATGCCATGGTAACAAGGGCTGGCACGGCCAGATCAGGCACTTGCCATACTTCTCCAACCAACACCGTGGCTGTGCACCCTGCAGCCATACGCAAAGCATACCCAAGGCGACCGGGTGCTGGGTTGCACACTAACGCCCATATGCGTGAGAGTGTGAGTTTAGGAGAATTATTCCTATCTTGCTCACCTTGCTCGGGGGAGAGGTCAGTGGCAGGCGGCACCATACCGGATCTCTACATTAGCAGTGGCTCCCATGCGTAACAGTTCAGGCCGTATATCATCTATCTTGATACGCACAGGAAAACGCTGGGCAACATGCACCCAATCCATCTGCCGTGGCACAATAGGGAGTGCGCGCGCAAGAATGGTTGTATCAGCAGACATAATGCCCCAACCAATACTTTCTACATGCCCATGTAACGGCGTATGCCGATCGATCATGGAATAAACCGTGACACAATCGCCTGCATGAATGGAAGAAAGGTGAATTTCACGGATGGGGGCGGTAACGTACCATGCATCATCTGCAATCAGGGTAAACAGCACTTGTGATGGTGCCAGAACCTCACCGGGCTTTACTTGTAAGCTGGTAACGTATCCATCAGCAGGGGCGGTTACAGTTGTCTGGCGGAGTTCATAGCGCGCATGATCCAGTGCGGCCAGACTTGCTGCTTGTGCCGCCAGAGAGCTTTTAAGGTCACCCACCGCCATATCTGCGGCAACAGATTGTTGGTGAGCCTGCGCCAATGAAACTTCAGCGTTATGCAGTGCTACCCGTGCCTGATCGTATTCTTGCCATGGAATATAGGCTTTTCCGGCTAGGGGTTTCAGGCGTTCTGTTGTGCGGGCAGCAAGATCGCGGTTTGTTTGGGCGCGGGTAATCTGGTCCGTAGCTACGGCAGCATTGGCGGTTTTAACACCAACAAGTCGCTTCTGGTTGTCTACTTCAGCATTTGCCAGTTCCAGATTGGCTTCGGCTTGCCTTACGGTTAGCATGTAAGGTTCCGGGTCCAGACGGTACAATACATCGCCTTTGTGCACATGCTGGTTAACGTGAACCCGCAGGTCAATCAGGCGTCCACCCACGGTGGAGGCTACATGCACCAGTTCGGCATCAATGCTTGCACTGTCGGAACTTGGATAACTATTGCTTTTATGGGCAACAACAATACCGCATAGGCTTGCCGCTCCAATACAGGTAACTGCAATAAGAATACCTAAGGGCTTCTTGCCTGAAATACGCACGTGTTGCATTAACCTGGCCCAAATACAAATACCCATAATGCCAAGGCAGCCAGAACACCCAAAGCAACATAGGTAAAAAGACGAAAGCTCAAAAGAGCATCAATTCCGGTTAGGAGGAAAATAACGCGCAAGGTTAGTGCGACCGCAATACCCGTTATTCCGCACACCATCCAAGCAGGAAAATAAGCACCAACGATAGGGAAGGAAGGTGCCCCCCGAAATGTACACCCGCTAACCAGAGGAACGAGTAAAACAGAGAGGAACCTATGGGAGGGTCTGGGTATCATGCGGGCAAGAAGACTTTTCTGTGATCAGTGTTCGGTGTTTTTCGGTTAGCATGTTTCCAGTGAAAGAATAGGCAGAAAAACAGATTCACTTTCAAAACCACCCAAACTTAACGATGTTAAAATGGGGGAAGTGCGAAATAAATGTCAAGCATCAAAACATTTATGCCATGTGCGTAATCGGCATTTACCGGAGGTTGAATGGAAAATAACGCAAACAACCTGCAAAAATAGAAAGATCAGATATTTCTGGAATAACTGTATGAAACAGAACGGCTCTGCGCATTACTTTTAAGAAACAGAGCGCAGAGCCGCTTAAATATTATAGTGATGTATGGAATTAAAAATCAGCAGAAAGAGTAGCAGTGACCACAAACGGAGAACCGATAACGTAGGTGGGCTGTGAACCAGACAGGCTTTTGCCCGTAAGCACACCATGCTGTGTTTTGGCGTTTGTTGTATAACCATACATTGAAGACAGATAGTGGTTATCGCCAAGGTTTACGAGGTTCAGCTTGATTTTAGGAGAGACGTGGCCAATTTGCGGCAAGCGTCTGCCAAAGCCAAGGTTGGCCGTAACGTAACCGGGAATGCTCTGGTCGTTCATAAGCGTGGCGTATTGGGTGCCAGTATATTGCAGCGTAAAGTTGCCGAACCATTTGCCATCATTATAAGTCAGCCCCAATGAGCCTGAGAATTGGGGTGCGCCAACTTCTTGCTTGCCCTTTGTTGCAAGATAATCTCCTGCATAGGCAATGTTGTTTCCGTTTTTAGTGTGCATATACTGGCCAGATGCATAAGCACTAACGTGGTGCCAGGGGCGCGAGGCAAGTTCAGCCTGAATACCATAGGCCTCCATGCCACCGGCGTTGATCAACTGTGAAATTGTTGATGTTGAGCCCGGTTCATAGCTTACAGCCGAAACCTGATGGTTGGTTACGTTATAATGAAAGCCGGCCAGATTGGCCATAAACAGGCCGCTGTAGCGATAGCCTATTTCTTCCGTAATCATGTATTCCGGCTTGTAATCAGACATCGGGAGAGATGTCGCCTTGCCATTGTTGTAGCTGTAAGAGGCAAGCTGTGAACTCAGCCCCGCTGGCAAGTGGTAACCGGTTGTGCCGTTTACATAGATCTGATGGTTCGGATTAAAGCGGTAATTGATAAGCACCTGTGGTGAGGGAACAAACACGTTTTTAATGGATTTGCTTGCCGTTACGCCTGGTAGATCCTGGGTGTATTGGCGGTTAGCCATGACCATTCTAATGCCACCATCAATAGTCAGGCGGTCATGCAGGAACGACATTTTGTCGTCCACGGCAAAGCTATTCAACTGCTGTAAGGCGTTTTCATTATCTTCGTTAATAAGCAGACCGCCGTTGGCTGTAAGGGGGGCGCCATTGGAGTTCCAATGCCCACTGCCATTCACAGGGTAAAACTTCTGGGAGGCTGCTTCCTGAGCGTAAGAATACCAATAGGTAAAGTTAAGCGTATTGAACTTATGCTTCCAATGTCCGGTAAGCGTTAAGCCGGAGGAAATTGTATACCAGTCTGAAACTTCAACAGATGTTAATTTGCTTACGGATGGATCATATCCAGGCAGGTTTTTATAATCATCAAGATGTGCGTATTTTTCTGCCCCCGCGTAACCATTAGCAACGGGCACAGTTTCTCCGTAATAATAAGGACCATGAAATTCAACAGAATAGGCCTGTGCATCCAGGCTCAGGCCATGGCCAAAGCTGAAATGGTTTTTTAATGTGCCATAAATAGCCCCGGTATTTTTGCCGTTAAGCCCAACGTAGTGCGTATCGCCGTTGTAATACTGGTTGTTCAGGCCGTATTTTGTGCCGTAGGTTTTCCAGTTCGCCAAGGAGGGGTAAAGCCATTCACCTTGAGCGGCATCGGTAAAACCAAAAATGGCCTCTGAATGGCTACCGGGTGCCCAGCTTTTTGTAAGCGCTGCATCCACATGCCATTTGCGGATATCACCAGCACCACGCCACATATCACTCCGTGCGTAGGAACCTGATACAAAACCCCGTACGCCGGAATGCCCGATTTCTCCCGTATCGTAGCGGATAAAGTCTTTGTTGGTGCCGTAAGACCCACCAGAGGCTGCAACATGCACATTCTGGCGATCCATCGGGTGGCGCACGGTGGCGGAAACTTCAGCGCCTGTTGCGTTGTAGGTTGGTGAATTAATGTCCACCGAACCCTGCATTACATTCACCTGTCCCATATTCTCACTATCAACGAGAGAAGGGGTATAGGTGCTGTAGGTAAATGGGTTGGCTGCGGGCATACCTTCAAGCGTGACACCAATTTCTGCCTGCGCCATGCCACGAATATGAATGGTAGAAAATGACGTGGTGAGAGGACCTTCACTGGCAGAAACGACACCGGGCACTGTCTGGATCAGTGACTCAATTGTGGAGGTGGGGGACTGCATTTCGATATAGCTATGGGAAAGTGAGCTTATCGTTTTGGCAGATGTCTGTTTTACCATCATGCCGCCGCCTGCAGTCTTGCGCGAGACGACGTCAACATTCTCATCCTTAGCTTTCGGCAATTTGGCCGATTTTTTTGCGGCAAGGGGAGCGTGATTTTTATGTTTATCGGGGTTGCTGCTCGCTTTGGCTACGGTTGCGGTGTTTTGAGCAAATAAACAAACTGTGCTCAGGATAAGGAACTTTTTCATTGCGGTGTCTCATCTCCCCATAAGGCGCCGCAACCTATCCGACTTTTCTTGTATGTTTGATAACCATTGTAAAAATTCATTTATATTACGCAGAGTATTCACAAAACATTCATGGATTTTCTAAAAAACGGGAGTTTTGTGTATATGGCAAAATATTGCCTTCTTGTGTTTTGCCTTATTTGTGTGCTTGCGCGCGTGTTCAGATTGCTTCTGTGAATAGGGTAGGAGGCAAAAAGAGACTCTAAGATATATATTCCGATATATCTTGACATCAGATATATCGGAATATATATCGGAATTATGAAACACAGACATAAACATGCAGGCGGTCGTAACCGCCAGGTTTTCTCCCCTGAAGGAACAACTGGTTCTGGAGGGAAACATCGCCACCAACATGGTCGGGGTGGAGGCCGACGCGGTGGCCGTGGCAGGCTTTTTGATTATGGCGAAATTCGCCAGCTGGTTCTGAAGATGATTTCAGAAAAACCGACTTATGGTTATGAACTTATCAAGGATATCGAAGAAAAATTTGCGGGAAGCTATACCCCAAGCCCCGGCGTTATTTATCCTACCCTCACGTGGTTGGAAGAAGCAGGGTATATCCGCCCATCTGAAGGGGAAAGCCGTAAAAACTACCAGATAACGCCAGAAGGTGATGCGTTTCTGTCTGCCAATCAGGCCGGGTTGGAGGAAATCCTTTCTCGCGCAGCTGCGGCGGAACCTGAAGGAAGGGGAGGGCGTAAGAATATTCCCATGCCTGTGATGCGCGGCATGGAAAACCTGAAAACGGCCTTGCGTCTTCGGTTGCGTAACGGAGGGCTTGATCTGGCCGCAGAAGAAAAAATTGCAGCATTATTAGATGAGGCCGCACGGGGTATTGGGCAGGTTTAAAGGCGTAAGCTGCAACACAGTAAGGGGAAAGATAATCATGGATGACAAAATTCAGGCAGTTCTCACCCTCTATCATGAACGTATGCAGCAAGAACGCAGCCAGCCGCGTGTGGAAGCACCCGGCGGGCGTGATGGAGGGCATGACCAGCGCATGCGCTCCATCGGCCCGGAAACAGGGCAATTGCTGAATATTCTAGCCAAGAGCCTGAAAAACCCAACCATTCTGGAACTCGGCACATCCTTTGGGTATTCTGGTATCTGGCTTGCTGAAGCTGCGCGTGCTGTGGGCGGCAAGCTGATTACGATGGAACTGCATGAGTATAAATCTGCTTATGCTCAACAAATGGCGCAGCAGGCAGGCTTGGCGGATTGGATAGATTTTCGCGTAGGTGATGCCGTGCAGATGATTAATGATCTGAGCGGAAAAGTAGATTTTGTTTTTGTTGATCTTTGGAAAGATCTTTATGTACCTTGCCTAAAGGCGTTTTATCCACGCCTTAACCCCGGTGCAATTATTGTGGCGGATAATATGATCCGCCCCGGCACAGAAGATGTAAAACGCTATGGGCAGGCCATACGCGCATTACCCGGCATTTCGAGTGTTTTGTTGCCAGTTGGGACGGGTATAGAGGTAAGCTGTTTTGAAGCGGAGTAAAGCTCTGGTGAACAGGTTTTACATCATGGGCTGCTCATAATACCTGTTACCCAACTTATGATCTATTTTTGATAGTTACAGGACCTTTACGTGCAGTCATCTTCTGCGGCGGAAACCTCATCTGCCTATTCTCCCACTACGCGAATTCTTGTGTTTATCGGTCTTATCATGACCATGATTATGGGGGCGCTTGATCAGAGCATTGTTTCAACGGCTCTGCCAACCATTGTAAGTGATCTTGGTGGCTTGGCCCATATGTCGTGGGTGGTTACGGCGTTTATGTTAACCTCCACCATTGCAACGCCTATGTATGGCAAACTGTCTGATATGTTTGGCAGGCGGCCATTGCTGGCGTTTAGTATTGGGGCCTTTTTGTTTGCATCGCTTCTGTGCGGGATCGCGCAGAATATGTGGCAGCTTATTTTGTTCAGGGGCTTGCAAGGTGTTGGGGCAGGTGGGCTGATGACCCTGTCACAAACCGTTATTGGCGATATGGTAACGCCCCAACAACGTGGCCGTTACCAAGGGCTTTTTACCGGTGCTTTTGCTGTAAGCAGTGTTACAGGGCCATTTTTAGGTGGTGTGCTCACAAGCGCGCTTTCATGGCGCTGGGTGTTTCTTGTAAATCTGCCTATTGGGCTGCTGGCTTTTGCGTTAATTATGTTCAGCCTGCCTGCGGGGCGGTCTGAAGCCAAACCTCAGATTGATTATCTGGGCGCTGGGTTGCTGAGTATTGCAACAGCAGGCTTTCTGCTTCTGTTCAATTCTGTAGGTACATCTCTGGCTTGGACATCTCCGTTAACCTTCCTGCTATTTGGCTTGAGCCTTGCTGTTTTTTATCTTTTTATTCGGCAGGAAAAGCAGGCTCCAGAACCGCTTATAAATCTTGGGTTGTTGCGCATTGCCAATTTTTCCGTTTGCGTTGCCGCAACGGGTATTATGTCCTTCGCCATGATGGGATCACTGGTTTTTCTGCCTTTATACTACCAACTTGTTCTGGGGCAGACACCGGCAACCTCTGGCCTGATGATGCTGCCGCAAGTTGGCACTATGCTTGTTAGCTCCATATTGGGTGGGATAGTTTCCTCCAAAACGCAGCGTTACGAGCTTTTGCTTGCGATAGGCGTGGGTATTGAGTTTTCAGCGCTCAGCCTGATTGCGTATTGTGCACATCATGGCGCACCGCCTCTGTTCTTTCTCATCAGCCTTGGCTGTTTGGGGGTAGGCATGGGTATTGGTATGCCTAACGCCACCGTTATTATCCAAAACTCGGTGCCAAGTAATGCTCTGGGTATTGCTACGGCTATGATGTCTTTTATCCGTTCATTGGGTGGATCTTTGGGGGTGGCGCTATCTGGAGGGGTTATGGCGCTTACGCTGCAACATCAGTTGCAAGCGATGGCAGACAAAATTGATATTTCTGCATTTCTGGAAAAAGGTATGGTGGCTCTTCAGGCTCTTTCTCCAGCAATGCATGTGCAAGTGACTGAAGCATATAAAGGTGCCATTAGCGCCAGCCTGAGCGTAAGCAGCAGCTTTATGTTCTTGGCTTTTTTAATGGTTGTTGGGCTGATGATACGCAAAGTAAGGTCAAGCTAGAAAGCATTATCAACACACAAAAAGGCCCGGCATGCACCGGGCCTTTTTTATGCTTATTTGCTCTGACTATCAGGGGCAACACAGGTAAAGCTGCTGGCGTCATCCATATTGCCATGCCCATCATACCGGGCAACTTTGGGCCAAGCGCAGAGGGGGCGCGTGCGCACAACCTGGCCATTGCTCACGCGGGATGCCACAATTGTTTCAGGGGCCTGCTTGTTGCTTACCCAGTTATCAATGGCACCAAGCTTGCTGAATGTGTCACACCCTGCGCCACCGTAACAATGGCCCATACCGGGAATGGTAATCAGCCTAACATCGTTCTGATATTCTGGTCCGGCATTGTGTTGGAGAGACTGATAATAACCAGCCAACTGTTCAGGGTTATGGCCATCATTCCAGCCAATATACATCAGCAATCGGCCACCATGCTGGAAGAACGGGGTGAGGTTATCATCAACATGCAAAAGGGGGCCAACTTTGCGAGTGGCTTCCTCTATATCGGTATCCCATTTCAGGGTTGTCCAATCCCAATTTAGGTTCTGGAAAGCTGCATATTTGAAAAGATCCAACGCAACAGGAAAGGCTTTGCCATCGGCAGAAAAGCCATCCTCGCTGCCTTTTGCGGGACCAGGAAAAATTACCTCATGCGTTTGCGGGTTTACCGGCCCCTGATAGATGTTTTTGGCCGCCTGAACTTCATTTGCCGTCAGGCAGGATGAGGTATCATTCCCTTTGCACAAAAGCTGATCTGGGGTGAATGTGCATTTATCTGGCTCATCCAAAAAGCCTTGTTTTTTGCCAACAGGTGAAGCGCAGGCGTTCATGACCGCCGTGTTTAACAGACGAAACTTATCGCGTGATACACGCAAGGCCGGATTGTGATAGCTCATCCAGCCCGCCCAGAGTTGCTCGGCATTAAAGTTCACAATCGGGTTGGGGGGCGCACCAGCAACAATACCATCGTAATCTTGCGGGTATCTCTTTGCTTCAATCAGCCCTTCAAGGCCACCAAGTGAGCAGCCTATCCAGTAAGCATGGCTGGCAGGTTTTTTGTAAAATGCTTCAATAAGTGCTTTGGCCGTGGTGGTCATTAAATGATCAGCGCGGTAAGCGTAATCAATCAGTTTTTCTGGGTGGCCAAGTGTAAAGCGGCCGCCTTGGCCTTCCGGGGTTGAGCTATCATGCCCCGTATCGGTGCTGGTTACGGCATAACCTTCTCCCACACCTGTTGCCATGCCGTAATACATGAGAGAGCCGGCCCAGCCAAAATTGCCAACGCCCAACAATTTACCATTCCAGCCTTTAAGGGGCAGCCAGACTTCTGTGCGGATATGTGAATCAGCAGAGGGGTGCAGGGTCATGGCCACACGGCAGAAAGCCGGGTTAGGGGCCTGTGTAGGGTGCCCCGCCACATTCATGCCCGGAGCAGACATAATGCGGCTGAGTTGATTTTGCGGCGGTTGCCATTTACCGGCCTGCACAACTTCCACAGTGGTAAATGTTGTATCTGGTAGAGCTTGATGCGCGAGTTCTGCGCAGCTTGTGGCATGGGCTATGTGCGGAAGCATGAGCGTTGCCAAGGTAGCTCCCGTTATACAAAGGGAAAAACGGCGGGGGAATGCCGTTAACAGCGCTGAAAGTGGGTGCGGATAAGGCATGAGAAAACCTGCAGAAAGGTGACACAATAATAGGGTACCATGCGCCAGACAGCTTTTAAGTGGCACTCGCGTGGCGATTGATAACATTCTGGACGGGAATAGAGGGAAAAGGAAACCCTCTTGAGCCAAAAGTAAGGTCCATGCAGTGTTGATGATAAAAGAGAATGATATCTGACCCAAAGGGTAAAGCAGAAAACGTATGCGAAAAATTTTTGGTATAGTTGGTGGATTGTTAAGTGTGGTGCCTGCAGTAGCACAAACTTCTGCGCCACAGGTGTCACCTGCTTTGGTGCGTGCGGATGAAACAGCAACCGCCCAGCAGACCCATGCTGTGGTTATTGCTGCGCAGTCTTTTCTGTCCACTTTAGATGCGCAGAAACGTGCAGCTGTAGAGTTGCCTTTTACTATACAGAAGTCTGCCACACTTGCGCGTTTTCGGCGGAGTGCTCCAAATCAGCCTGTGCAGCCCGTAACAGATGCGCAAGCACATCAACCAACAGTCCGGGGGCCGGGTATGGGGCCGCCGGGTGGTTTTGTTGGTGAACGTTATGGTGCATCAGTATGGTCTAACTTTCCGGTTAGTGATGTGCTGCGCCCCGGTTTGCAAATGGGGCAGCTCACAGCTATTCAGCAGACTGCCGCGCTGCATTTATTGCAGACGGTTCTAAGCCCTAAAGGTTACCAGAAGGTTCTGGATATCATGGGGGCTGATCAGGCATTGGCCGATAGCGGAACGCCTTTTGCTTCAGGCAAGGCAGTTTACACCATAGCTATTTTTGGTGACCCATCAGAAACAAAGCCATGGATGATCCAGTTTGGTGGGCATCACCTTGGTTTGAATATTGTTATTGATGGTGAGCATGGGGCAATGACACCTACCTTAACAGGCGCGCAGCCCGCTGTTTATACAGCTAATGGCAAAGTGATACGTGTTCTGGCTGGGGAGAATGACCGTGCTTTTGCGCTGCTGGATGCGCTGGATGCAAAGCAACGTCAGCAAGCCATTTTACCCTACAAAGTAGAAGATCTGGTGCAGGGGCCAGGCCATGATGGTGAAACCATTGTTCCCGAAGGTATAAAGGGCTCTGCTCTTACAGCCATGCAGAAAGAACTGCTTATGGCAGTGATTGGAGAATGGGCGGGTATTATAAATGATACTTATGCGGCACCTCGGCTAAAGGAGATTAGAGAAGGCCTGAACGATACATGGTTTGCCTGGAGCGGCCCAACAACACATGCGCTAGGCCGCAATGGGTCATCCTATTATCGTATTCAGGGGCCACGTCTGCTAATTGAGTTTTCACCACAAGGGGTAGGGGACGACCCAACCATGCATGTGCACACGGTGTATCGTGATCCCACCAATAATTACGGCAGCCGGTATACTGCGCAGTGAAACCAAAATTATCCTTCTTGCTTATGCTGGCAGGGCTCACAGCTTTTGTGGTTCCGGCATGGGCGCATCGTCTGGATGAATATTTGCAGGCCACAGTTATTGATGTTTCGAGGCAAGAAATAGATGTTGTTTTGCGTCTTACGCCGGGAGTAGATGTAGCATCTCAAGTTCTGCGCCAAATTGATGCGAATGGAGATGGCAAACTTTCTGCTCATGAACAGCAGCTGTATGCTCACCATACCGTAAGCCAGGTGTCTTTAATGCTGGATCATACGTATCTTTCCCTCAAATTGAGAGACTATGTATTTCCGAGTGTTGAAGAACTACGTGCAGGAAGTGGCACGATAAACTTGCATCTTGGGGTGCAGGCTATTCTTGAGCCCGGGAAACATCAGTTGAGATATAATAATCAGGGAGCAGGACCAGATACTGTTTATTTGGTAAATGTGCTGCTTCCGCATGATGCAGCCGTTCATATACAGAGCCAAAAACGATCATTCAATCAGGCTGTTTATGATCTGGACTTTAGTGTTGATCAGTAGGTGCTCTTTATAGAAAGGGATATCCTGCGTTTTTAGGTGCATCGTGCAAAATATCAGCAGGATATCCCAAGTGTTATAATGCTATATTAAAAGTCTACGCTTGCTCCCCCCATAACCATAAAGGGTGCTGCAATAGAAAAGGTGCTGCTTCCGCCTTTAATGCTGGTGCCATACATACCGGTAGTGGCCAGAGCATTTGCGGCGGTGCCATTTACGTAGCCCAAGTAATGTCTGTCTGTAATGTTACGCAGGTTCAGCTTGAGAGTTGGAGCCTTGAAAACCCCCATATCTGGAAAGCGATAGCCTACATTGATGTTCATGGTCAGATAGCCGGGAATGTGCTGATCATTCACAAAGGTTGAATACTGTTTGGCAACGTATTTCAGGCTGTATCCACCAAATAGATGCCCATCATCGTAATCAAGATTAAGGGCAAATTGGTATTTGGGTGTCTGGGGCGCAAATTTGCCTTTACTAAAAACAAAATCTCCACCGCTGCCAGCTGCAACGTTACTATCTGTTCGTGCATTTATGTATTCGGCTGAGAAATACGGGCGGATGTGGTACAGAATAGGCCGTGTGCCAATTTCAAAATCAACACCATCGGCATGAGAATTCCCGCCATTAAAGCTGCGGCTATAATAGTTGCCGTTCGGCATAACAACAGTTTGCTGATAAAGGCGGTTGGTGAAGTTGTAATGGAAATAAGAAACAGAGCTCATGATTGTTGGGCCCTGATACCGCCATCCGAATTCTTCCGAAATTGAGATTTCCGGCTTCATGTTCGCATTGGCGCGCGTAGAATATCCCACACCAGGTGTAAAAGTTCCTGAATCATACAGGGATGTATTCATCGGAATGCGGAAGTTTGTGGTGGAAGATGCAAAAAGCTGGTTTTCATCATTAATTTTGTAGCGGATAGAAGCGGCAGGCAAAGGCTGCTGCCATGAACCGTTTATGTATGGGCCAGTGGATGTATCGGGCAGAAAGTTATGGCCTTGGCGGTTTACTACGGCATATTTCAGGCCGGCTTCCAAGTTAAGGCGGTTATTAAGTAGGGAAAGACTATCTACAATAAACATGGTGTGGATGCGCGTTTGTGTCAGCGTATCACGATACTGAGCAGTTACACCATTGGAAAGAATAAGGTTTTGGCCACCACCTAGCAGATCGTCCGGTTTGCCTGTCTCATTATCAACCAAGCTAAATGGACCGGTCTGAAGCTGCTTTGAATACTCAAACCAATACCCAACAGTTAGCCGGTTAATGCCTGTGTGCAAGGTCAGCTTGGTTACAGACCCCGGGCGGTAGGTTTGGGTGTTGGACGGATTATATAGCAGCAGAGACTTGGTGTTGGAGGCATTATATGGGCCAATAGAACCCGTAAGTGTTTCATTCCCATATTGCTGAGAGGTCAGGCTTTCACTGTAAGCGCCGCCACCATTGCCATTACCGTACCAAAAATAAGGTGTTTCCGTTAAGGTGAGGTTGTCTGTAAGCGTAAAGGTAGAAGGTGCGCTGGCATAAATGTTGGTGAACGGATTACGGTGTAGTTGGTAATAGTTTTTGCTGGGGTTTTTGGGGTCCCATTTTGATTCATAGGCGTTATGGATGCCTTTTTGCTGCCATGTATCCATATACGTGGTGGGAAACAAAACGCCGGTAGACTGGTTGCCAACCAGAGAGAAGGACACGATATTGCCTTGTCCCCATTCACTCATCCATTTTGTTTCACCGTGCATTTTGTTCTGCCCGCCTGGCCCACGCCAGGAATGTTCAGTTGCATCGGAAAATGAGACAAAGCCTTTTACATTTGTATTGCCAACGTATCCTGTGTCCAGCCGTCCGAAAATACGGCGTGCATTATAGTTGCCGTAAGAACCAACAATCTGGCCGCCCAGTTTATCCTTGGGGTTGCGCAGATACATGTTAACAGCGCCGCCTGTTGCATTAAGGTGAGGGCTATCCAGATCTGCAGAGCCCTGTTCTACATTAATCGTTCTTAAATTTTCTGGATCAACAATTTCTTGCGGATACACGGCATAGTTGCCGATATCGTTAATAGGAAAGCCTTCAAGTTCAAAACCAATCTGGTTTTCTGTCAGGCCTCGCATACTCATATGCCCACCCGAAAGCCCCATTGGGTCTGTGGATGTGGTGTTTACGCCGGGCAGAGATTCAATAAGCTGCATGGGGTTTAGGCCGGCAGCCTGCTTTGCAATATATTCCGCTGTAACAGTAGAGCGAGATTTAGGGGCATCTTCCTTAATCATAAGGCCGCCACCTACAGCACGATGGCGCCCACCATGTACTTCCAGTTTTTCTGCGGCCTGATCTGTTGGAGCTGTCGCGCCCATCATGGAAGGCAGTGTAACAGTAGCTTTTTTGGGCGCCGCTTTTGCGTGCTGAGATGCCTTTACTGTAGAGGTTTCTGCCTTGGCTGTAGGAATATTTGCTTCCCATGCATAGGGAATGGCAATTCCGACAAGCGTCGTGCATACGAGAGACTTTCGGAAGCAGGAAGGCATAGAAAGACCTTTTAGTGAATTGAAGACCAGTTGTTGAGAACAGGTCCGTTTCTAAATGGTATTGTTGTGGTTTGGGTGTGAAGGTTTTGTTATTTGTATTTTCAATATGTAATATAATATAAATATTTATATGTCATTATTTTGTAACATTATGCGTGATTGAAATTATTCTTGCGCTTTGAAGCCCCATAAAAATTAAGGGCGTTTGCATGGCTGAATATGCAAACGCCCTAAGATATAAATCTCTATAGAAGAATGAACTATAACTTACTGTATCAGCCCCATTGCTGGGTCTGTAATGCTATGGTGCCCATTATCAACGTGCCCGGCAAAAACATAAGAAAACTCAGGTTCCTTAGGTGTTGTCAGCGTTAAATCATACCACATGCTGGAGTGTGCAAGAGATAGCTCCTGCTTAATGCTGCCATGGGCGGGAACGTGCAGAACATGCAAAGATGGATGCTCTGGCACATTGCAGTGAATTTCCAATGGCTCGTGACCCATATTTTTTAGGCAGAGAAGAATGCTTTCCTTGCCGGACGGCATATATTTACATTCAGCCAAAAGCTTTATGCCGTTCTTACGCCCGGTGAATTTGCGGTAGAAACCATTGGGAGCATGTACGGATACATTATAAATATTATTATCAGATAAACCACTATCAACATTAACAGCCATATTATCTCCGGCAGCTACAGCGTAGGTGCTGGAGCGCATGCCACCTTCTTGCTGTATGTTATGGCTATAAACATTAAAAGGTGCGCCAGATGAAAGATGTTTGTGTACTTTGGTGCCCGCTTGCAAATGTAAGGTTATGGTTTGTCCATCTGCGCCTAGGCCGCCATCACAATACAGTTCGTAGGGTAGGGCACAGGCAGGGCGTGTTCCTGGTTCCTGTTTTACATATTGCTGTATCTGCCCAGGATTATTTTTGATCTGCGTAATTTCTGTTTCTTCAAGAGATTTAAAGCCACTGGGCATAGGCCGGTAGCGTGCATCTTCAATAACTTCCAGATGCTTGTCTCTTTCAATAAACGGAAGCTGCGGGGCTGTGCCATCATAGGGGCGGAAGCAGGATGTCAGATCCCCACTAATGGCACGACGCCATGGAGAAATATTTGTTTCGGTAATCTTTTTACCAAACTTACCTTCAATAAATTTCTCAAGAAACTGAAGAGTAGAGCTGTGCTCGAACAGTTGAGAATTAACCCATCCGCCACGGCTCCATGGAGATGCAATAACCATGGGAACCCGAAAGCCCAGACCAATAGGGCCGCTACGGGCCAACGTAGATGGTACGCCCATAACTTCTTCATCTTTGGCGTAAGTGTATTCCAGACCATCTGGACCAATGCTGGTGGAAGATTTGCCAGTTTCCGGACGTTTAGGGTCTGGTGCGGTGAAGGAGCAGCAATGGTCAAAGTAGCCGTCATTTTCATCATAAGTCATAATGAAAATGGTTTTTTTCCAAACTTCCGGGTTTTCTGTCAGAATATCCATAACTTCTGATACAAACCATGCGCCATACCAAGGTGAAGCTGGATGATCAGAGAAATGTTCCGGCGCGGCTAACCACGAAACGGTGGGGAGTTGGCCATCCTTCACATCCTTACGGAATTGGTAAAGGATATCTCCTTTGGGGGCATCCATATGGCGCGTATTGGGGCCATCAGAAAATGTTAGCGTTTCAAGTGTTCTATAATTTTTGTCTGCTTTGTTGGTTACAAAAGCGCGTTCAAACAGGCTGCGTTCTGCCGGAGTAAGTTGTTCTACCGTTCTAGTAGCGGTATCACGGCGGCGTTTAAGAACCGCTAGCAAAGCATTGGCTTCAGCTAATTGTTCTTCACGTTTTTCCGAAACAAGCCTCTCTTCTGTCTGAAGTTTTTCAATATGTTTTGAACAGGCTTTTATGCGTTCATCTACCCATTCATGAAATCTGGGGTTGGCTGAAGTGTTGTATTTTTCAAAGCATTCTAAAATATTCAAGGCAAAGTTAGAAAGCCAAGCGCGCTCTTTTTCATCCAAGCCGCCAACCTGGTCTGTTTCATTTTGGTAGACTTTCCATGAAACGCCAATTTGTTCCAGTCTTTCAGGAAATGTTGTCCATGTCAGGCCAGATTTCAGAATTTCTGGGTTGCGCATGTAAACTGTGGAATCTGTGCTTTGTTTATCACGCACTGTACCGGTCCAGAACACCAGTCGGTTCGGGCAGGTGCTTGTCATCACACCGCAGTAATTTTGATCACAAACAGTAAAAGCATCTGCCAATGCATAGTAAAACGGCAGGTCTTCGCGTGTATAGTATCCCATGGTCATGGGATAATGTTCGTATTTCTTGTAATGAGATTTTTTAACGTCCACCCACCGGTCATGGTGTCCGTTGTTCCACGCATCCACCTGGCTTTCACGCGAGTGGGGGATGGAGCCCATCCATGTAATGCGTGTATCGTGGATGTTCAGGCGCCAAGGTACATAGGTTTGCCCTTCTGTGCTGGATTGTACAAATACCGGGTTGCCATTGGGCTGCCGCATGGCTCGTGGGTCGTTAAACCCACGCACGCCCTGCAATGTACCATATAAATGATCGAACGACCGGTTTTCCTGCATCAGAATGACAATATGTTCTGCATCCTGATATGTCGTTCCCGGATCGGGGGAAATGGCAAATGCCCGGCTGATGGCGGAGGGCAACATACCCGCCGAACCAGCAGCCCCGGAAAGGAACGCATATTTCAGAAAATTACGACGTGTCGTCATGTCTCGATCCTGTCAGATACGTAAAACGTCTAATGAGAGGGAATGGTATTTTCGTAATGGTCCCAGTGCGTCGCTATTTCTTTTACAACAGCACTTCCAGTCTGGTACGCAGCATCCAGAGCAGGTAGAAACCCGGAAAAACCAGATTCTTTAGTTTCAGCCTTAAGCAAATTTGCTGCCGTTTGTCTCGGTGGGGGCATGTCAAAATTACTACCAGCACGCAAAACCAGAATACGGTTCATATCAACACGGCCAGCACGTGCTTGCAGGGAAAGAGCCTGCAGCATGCCAATTTCTTCTTCTGCCGTTGTTGCAAAAACGCCTTGGTTTTCGGTCCAATATTTTACCCAGCGTTCTGCCCACGCATTCATCCGCTTGCCAACCCAGAAGGTTTCAGATGCCAAGGTGTCTCCCACCATGACCTGCGGAGGCATTTGCGCGTGTAGGTATCCCTTGTATCGGTGACGGTTGGCTTGCAGGGCAGGCGTATCCGTTAAGGGTAGTGAGCGCGTAAGTTGGTATGCCCATGCAACCAAATTGGGGTTAAGCGTATAAACCATATCACCCCACTGGGAATGTAGAGCGGGGAGGGGATGAATGTTGGGGCCAGCACCTTGAATGGGCACCAGTTCATCTTGCCAGTCTTTGGGCATTTCACGGGCATCAATCATATGGGCCAGGCCGCCATTCACGGCGTATCGCGCCCATACGGCAGATCCAGCGGAGCCAAAATTGGGGTTTATGCCGCCAATACCGGCCAAAATAAAATAGGCTTTGCGTAGGTCAAATCTTGGATCAAGCACAAGGCTGGTCATGGTAGAGGCCATATGTTCCGGGCCTTCTCCAGCAACCACACCCAGAACCTGAAGGTTTGGATTATAGCGCATAACGCCATGATCTGTAGCGGGGGCAGAAATTTCCTGATTAAGGGGTAGTTTTTCTACCCAATTCTGAAATTCGCCCGGAGTATCACCGGTATCCTGGCCGAGTTCAAAAGTAGTAACAACAACCACCCTAACCGGAATTTTCTGTTCCTCTGCTTTTGCGGGTAAAATCGTCCCCATAAAAGAAGTGAGGAGAGAAAACGTAATTCCGGCAGAAATTAAGGAGCGGATGCCATTTTTGTTAGGGAAAAAGTTTTGCATTTTCAAAGTGCAGCCTTTGTTGGGATGGAACTTGCTGTTCCTTTTATAGTATCCCAATTTGGCAGCAGAAAATGCGTAGGGCAGTTATCTTGTTCCCACGGGCTGCTTGTAAAGGATGAGGCGTGAGGGAACTCACCAAGTTTTGCAGGCTTAAGCGCAAACCATAGTTGCGCTAAAACCATGCGCCCTGTTGAATCTTTGTTGCATTGAAACTGCAAACCTTTTTCTGGCAGAGGTCCTGTATCGGTTTGAATAAGTGTTTGCAGTTCGGATTTGGAAATAACCTGTCCTGCTTTGGCCGTTATCTGGGTAGATGCTGGTAAAGCTGCAAATCTGTCGCGCAATGTGGCGGCTACAGTAAAAAATTGTTCGGCGTTCATGCCAAAGCAACTCGCATGTTTGGTGTATTCATGCGCGACCAGATCAGACGGAAGATGCGCCACAACGCTGGAAAGTCGTATAGATAGGCCAGAACTTAAGGCTGGCACTGTGGGCGTAGAGGCCGCATCTGCATAGATGCTACAACCTTTCTTCCACCAGATTGTCACATCCTGATGGTTTTTGATCAGATCCGATGGGCGAGAGGCCCACAAACCATGCAAACCGATAAGCGGCGTTTGGGGCTGGTCTGATTTGCATGTGTTTTGGCCGTGTAGAAGGCAAAATCCCGGCTGCCACGTAAGCGCCAGCGTATAATGCTTGAAATCTCCATGGCGCGGGGCCTGAATAGCGAGATGATCTGGTGCTTCAGAAGTGATTGGCAAGGAATGCTGTGCGCAACCTGCCAGTGCCAAAAGCAGCAGGAAAGGCAACGCAGGTAAGCGGCAACTCATGAATATCCAGGTCCCGGAAACAGAAAATATAGATTATTAAAAAACGTCTTGTGCTGCTTGCTGCTCTACAGCGCACGCTTTTGCGTCTGGTTCTGTTTTTGCGTTACGCAAGGCAAGCAGTTCCTGGCGAACTTTTGCCATTTGCTGCGTAAATGCGGGTTGTTCCTGAAGAGCCGCAAACATGGCGCTTCCGTTCATGTAGCCAGCTTGTACGTCGCTTTTCCAATGTACACCGCAGACAATACGGCTTTCACCAAATATACGGCCACGCTGCATGATCTGTGTTGCACGATCGGGCAGAGCGCTGGCAAGAATGGATGCTGTGAGCCACCCCCACGTTGTATGGCCAGAGGGATAGGCATAGCTGTTATCAAGCCCATCTGAATGTGCTGTGCAGATGTCTTTATTTGTTCCAACAAACGGTCTGCGCCGCTTCCAGAAGTCTTTTTCGTTTGAAACATCTTGCTCTACAGGTTGTGCGAGCGAGGTAAGAAGATTGACCATGGCGGGGAGTTTGGCCGGATCCAGTTCAAACCCAGCGGCGCATGAAAAATCTTTGATGACGTGGGATGGGTTAAGGTTGGCGTCATTCTGGGCCAATTTCCAGCGCGCTTTATCTTTCAACCCTCGTGTTTTTTCAAAAGCCCGCAAGTCTGCCTGTTGCGCGGGTTCTTCAGCCTGTGGTGGGGGGGGCAAAAATGCGCGCCCATCCGGTAGGGTAAACTGTTGTGCCTGTGCGGTGTATCCAAAAAGGCTGCTCGCTAAGGAAAGGCTTGCGGCATAAAAAAAGGCGTTACGAAAACGCATAGTAACTTATTCCCACATCAATCGTCATACTGGCGCATAAGTTACCTGCATTTCACAGTTTAAACTGTGACGATTGCATGAAGATCGTGGAGAATGTGTTTTGTAAAATACAGTGCCATGCTGCAAAAAAGAATAGAAAGATAAACAGATGCCAAATGACACATTTGTTGAGCAGTTAGGGCTTGCCTTGCCAGTTGTTCAGGCACCTATGGCAGGAATAAGCACTGCTGAGATGGTTGTTGCCGCCAGTAATGCAGGTTTTTTAGGCTCTCTTGGTGCAGGCATGATGTCTCCAGCAGAAATTGAGACGTCTCTCCGGCAGATTAAATCTGAAACAACAGCCGCTTTTAACGTTAATCTTTTTATTATTGATCATCTGCCAGAGTATCAGCTTTCTGCAGAAGATATTTTGTTTTTGCGTCATATCTACGAAGTAATGGAATTAGATTTTATTTTACCTCAGCAATATGCTCCATCTTTTTATGAGCAATTTGAGGTTCTGCTTCACGCCAAGCCGCCTGTTGCAAGCTTTACATTTGGTATTCTTACACAGGAACAGGTTTCCAAGTTGCATGCACAAGGCATTTTTGTATGTGGCACGGCAACAACCAGTGCAGAGGCACGTGCATGGGCAGACGTTGGAGCAGATGCGGTGTGTGCCCAAGGCATAGAAGCAGGAGGGCACCGCGGAAGCTTTCTCTCTGATGGTAAAAATGGCGTTGGGTTACTTCCTCTTATGCGGGAGGTTGTAAAAGAGATCTCAATTCCAGTTATTGCCGCCGGGGGCATCATGGATGGAGAAGGTATAGTGGCGGCCATAAGCATGGGTGCTCAAGCTGTGCAGATGGGCACGGCATTTCTTGGTTGTTCTGATGCAGTTTTGGCCCCGGCGTATAGAAAGACCCTTGCTCAGCACTTGCCTGCTGAGAGCACTGTATTGACCAATGTTTTTTCAGGTAGGTTTGCGCGCGGCATACGTAATCAATTTATTGAAGAATATGGAAGTTCCCAGCCGCTTCCTTATCCTATCCAGAATGCCTTAACTCAAGCATTACGCAAGAAGGCTGCGCGAGATGGAAACGCTGAAAACATGTCTTTGTGGGTCGGACAAGGGCTTAGGTTGATACGAGATGTTTCTTTCATGGAGTTGGCGCATGTTTTACAGGATGAAATCCGTAGCGTGGTAGAAAAAGTAAATGCGGCCTTATCTGTTACAATGCACTGTGGACGCGGCGGCTCATAACGGAAAATGGCAAGCGACTTCATGCCCATTGTGACGAATGGGGCGTAAAGCAGGATCTTCCTGCTTGCAGCGTGTTTGCATATAGGGGCAGCGTGTATGAAAACGGCAGCCACTTGGGCGGTTAATGGGGCTGGGCACATCCCCCTGCAAAGGCATTGGGCGTGCCAGCCCTGTAACAGGCCGAGGGATGGCAGCAGTAAGAGCGGCTGTATAAGGGTGCGCTGGTGTATGCAGCACGCTATCGGTATCACCAATTTCTACAATGCGCCCCAGATACATGACAGCCACCCGGTTTGATATCTGGCGTACAACAGCCAGATCATGGGCTACAAAAATATAGGTAAGCCCAAGTTGTTTTTGTAAGTCAGCAAACAGATTGATGATCTGGGCCTGAACCGAAACATCCAAAGCAGATACAGGTTCATCAGCAACAATCAGCCGGGGAGAAAGAGCTAATGCACGTGCAATGTTAATGCGTTGGCGTTGGCCCCCAGAAAATTCATGCGGATACCGTGCTAGTGCAGTGGTGGGTAGGTTCACCAGTTGCATAAGTTCGTGCAAACGTGCCGTGATTTTGGCAGAGGAACGCTTTCGGCCTTTGGTATCGGGGTGAACCTTAAGGGGTTCGGCCAGCAAGTCTCCTATTCTTCGGCGAGGGTTCAGGCTGGCGTAGGAATCCTGAAAAACCATCTGCATGCGTTGGCGTAAAGGGCGCAAAGTGCGTTCGGGCAGATGCGTGATATCACGCCCCTCAAACACAATTTGGCCGTTTGTGGCTGGTGTCAGCCTGAGCAGGCAGCGACCTAAGGATGATTTTCCACATCCAGATTCACCCACAATGCCCAGCACTTCCCCTGAGTGAACGGAAAAGGAAACACCATCTACAGCCTTCAGTTCCTGCCTGCGGGGTAGGCGATATGTTTTATACAGATCGCGCACCTCCAGAATGGGAGATAATGTTGCAGACGTTTTCATGGCCGGAGATGTTCCTGTGCAGTTGCATCGCTCAGGCGTGGCGGCAAAGGTTTACCTTCCTGCGGGAGAACACAGGCTGCAAAATGGTCTGGGCCCGTTTGGACGTAAGGCGGTAATGCTGCTGTGCAGGCTGTATGCGCGTACTGGCAACGTGGTGCAAAAGCACATCCTGCCGGGCGGTTTTGTGGAAGTGGAGGAGAACCTGCAATAGCAGGCAAACGCAATGGCCGAGGACCATCCAATGGTGGAATAGAAGCCAGAAGCCCGGCTGTATAAGGGTGAGAAGGGGATGCGAACAAGGCAGATGTCGGCCCATATTCTGCAACACGGCCAGAATAGAGCACCATGGTGTTATCGCAAGTTTCTGCCACTACACCCATGTCATGCGTAATAAGTAAAATGGATGAGTGGTGCGTATCTCGCAGGCTGCGTATCAGTTCCAGTATCTGTGCCTGTACCGTAACATCCAGCGCAGTGGTGGGTTCGTCTGCAATCAGAAGCGAAGGGTTGCACGAAAGGGCCATGGCAATCATGGCGCGCTGACGCAAGCCCCCTGATAGCTGGTGCGGATAGCGATTAGCTGTGCGTTCAGGGTCTGGCACGCCCATATCACCCAGTAGTTTTACAGTGCGGGCACGGGCTTGTTTGCGAGAAACACGTTCGTGGGCGCGTATCTGCTCATCAATCTGCCAGCCTATTGTGTAAACGGGTGTAAAGGCTGTCATCGGGTCCTGAAAGATCATGGCAATTTCTTTGCCACGCAGGCGCCGCAGCTTTTTTTGCGGTATTCCTACCAGTTCCTGCCCCCGAAAGTAGACAGCACCTGTTACTTGCACACCGGGGGCATCAATCAAGCCCATAAGCGCCAAAGCTGTAACAGATTTGCCGGACCCGGATTCACCTACCAGCCCCAGAATTTCCTGATGGTTCAAGGTGAAGGAAACACCATCCACAATTGGAATCATCTGCCCACGGGCCGGAAAACTCACCCGTAGATCGCGCACATCCAGCAGGGCTTTGGGTGGCATGTCAGCGAGCATCGCGCACTCGAGGGTCAAGCAGAAGGTAGATCATATCCACTGCCGCATTTGCCAGCACAACAAATACTGCAGAATACATGACGGTAGCCATAATAAGGGGTAAATCCAGATTGGTAAGAGCCTGGTAGGTGAGGCGCCCGACACCGGGCAGGCCAAAAACCACTTCTGTCAGCAAAGCGCCCCCTCCGACCAACTGGGCAAAATCCATGCCGAATAGGGATACAAAGGTGACCATAGCGGTGCGCAGCCCGTGCCGGATAAGAATACGGGAGGGAGAAAGCCCCTTGGCGCGGGCTGTGCGTATAAAATCTTCACCAGAGAGCGCGACAAGATCAGCTCGCAGCACCCGGCTGTAAACGCCAATAAACAAAACAGCCAAAACAACCCACGGAATAATCAAGGCTTTAAACCAGCCCCAAGGGTTTTGTGTAAGCGGCACATAGCCCAGAGCCGGAACCCAGGAAAAAAGCCATGTATCGTGGTAACGGTTCTGTGTAATCAGGTTTGCGACTTGCCCAAGCCAAAAAACGGGTATGGAAATACCAACTAACCCGAGCATCATGAGCGTACGGTCAACCCATGTGCCTTTCAGGGCAGCAGCCAAAGTGCCCATGGCAATGGAAAACACAACCCAGATCACGGCTGCACCACACACCAAGGAAACTGTCACCGGGGCTGCGCGTGTAATTTCGGGCACCACCAGTTCGCCTCTATCTGCGTAAGAGGCCAGATCCTGCGTGATGAACAACTTTTTCATCATGATGGCATATTGAACGGGCAAAGGGCGATCAAACCCGTATTCTTGCCGCACTTTCTGCATCGTCTGGGGTGATGCGTTTTTACCAGCAATACGGGCGGTAGGGTCTGCGCCCGGTGTGGCAAAAAACACAGCAAACACTAGCGCAGAAATACCAAACAGCACAAAAACTGTTTGTCCCAAGCGGCGGAGGGCGGCCATCAACATGCGTTGGGCCTCCTATTGTTCACGGTGGCTGGCATCACGCACATCCAGCGCATCTCGCAGACCATCGCCCAGAATGTTCAGGGCCAGCACTACGGCAATAATGGCCAAGCCCGGAGCAATAGCCACCATGGGGCGTGTATAAATAAGGCCTTCACCATCCTGAATCAGTGTGCCCCAAGATGCCGCAGGGGCCTGCACCCCAATGGATAGAAACGAGAGCGCGCTTTCTGCCAACAGCGACATCGCCATGATCAGCGGCCCAAGCACAACAAGGGTGGATGTGACGTTGGGGAGAATATCGCGGAGCACAATGCGCCAGCGGGGTACGCCAAGGCAGCGTGCAGCCATAACAAATTCAGCCTCCCGCAATGCCATGACACGGCCCCGAATGGGGCGTGCCGCATAAGGGATATAAACCAGCGCGATAATGCAGATAGGCAGAAGCAGGTTATCAGATTCAATAACAAACGGCCCCAGATGCAGCCCATCGCTGACCGTGACAATAGAAAGAGAAATAGCAAACAGATACACGGGAACAGACCACATGATATCCATCATGCGGGAGAGAATAGTATCGACAATGCCGCCGCAAAACCCCGCCGCTATGCCCACAACCGCAGCCATTATGAGGCACAGAACAGCAGAACAGAATGAAATGAGCAGAGAGTTCTGCCCACCATATAATAGCCGCGCTGCAACATCACGCCCCTGACTATCAGCCCCCAGCATATAGCTTCTGTGCCACGTAGGGCCAATGGGGCTTAGGCCAAGATGTAGTGGGTTATCATTGGGCTGCATGATATCCACTTCCTTCCCCCCCATCATGATGGAACCTGCCACGTTGGAGACAAACGGATCTGTATGCGCAACATAGCGTGCGTAATAGGGTGCAAGCAGGCTAACCGCAGCTAGCAATACCAAAACAGCCAAGGATATCAGCGCTGAGCGATTGTGGCGGAGGGACCGCAGCGCCATGCGCCAAGGGCCAGGTGGTTTGGTGTCTTGCGCAGGAGAGGGGGCGGGATCAGTCATGGAACCTGTAGCTGAGAAAGCAGGATTTCATCATTAAGCGTAATTATGACATTTCGTGTGCGTTTAGAAACCAGCACAACTCTTTTGGTCTGCACCAAAGGCACTGCAGGGGCCTGTGCCATCAGCGCTTTATCAGCTTGTGCCCACATGGCATTGCTGGCAGCGCGATCTGTTAAGGTAAGCTGGGCAGCATGGTGCATCATGTCATCAATACGCGGGTCACAAAAGCCGGACATATTGGGTGAGTTATCGGAATGGAGATGAAAATTGGAACATGCAAACAGCGTATCCAGAAAGCTGGCAGCCGAGGGATAATCAGCATTCCACCCACTGATGGAAATTTGCACATGGTTGTCTGAATTCTGCACAAACGTAAAATGGACGGCAGGGCTGATGCTATGAACCGAAGCCTTGTAGCCCAGATTTTCCAATACGCTGCGTAATTCAAGCGCGGTATTGTCTGATTTGCCGCCGGAAGGGGTGACTATAGTAACCCGCATACCTTTTGTGCCACTTTCCTGCACAAGCTGGCGGGCTTTTTCCATGTCGGGTTTTACCCATTCTGGTGCAGGGTTTTGTGGAGAGGCTCCCGCAGTATAGGCACAAAAACGTTCATACCCCGGAGTGCCTTCTGGCAGAAGCTGGCATTGCGGATATGCAACCGCGCTACCCCCATCATAAATCACCATTGCATGCCGATTGACCGCGTAATTGAGTGCCTGCCGCACCTTGAG
Organism: Acetobacter oryzoeni; assembly: GCF_004014775.2. Classification (NCBI taxonomy): domain Bacteria; kingdom Pseudomonadati; phylum Pseudomonadota; class Alphaproteobacteria; order Acetobacterales; family Acetobacteraceae; genus Acetobacter; species Acetobacter oryzoeni. The sequence continues at coordinate 1,494,907 of NZ_CP042808.1, read as the reverse complement.
GGATGTAAACGGCGGTTCATTTACATTCAGCGTTGCGTAGTAATATAGCAGGGGGGTGAAGATGTGCACCTGATCCGCATATTTGCTGCCAACTTCGCCTAATCGGTCTAGCGGAACATTTTCATACATCAGGTCGGCTTGATCGTTTTCTACCGCGGTTACAGCAGATTCTGGTTCCAGCCCAAATGTCACTTCCATGTGGTCAGGAAATCCCGCAGGCTGTGCGTCGTGTGACCATTCATGAAAATAAGGATTGCGTTCAAAACGCATATGCGTTGTGGGGTTGTAATCTGTTATTTGGTAAGGCCCGGTCCCCGGAGGTGCTGTGTTTCCCATATCATGGGCAGGTGTATTGGCAGGTAGAATAGATGCGTGAAACCATGCCAGATGCTCCAGAAATTCAGGGTCTGGGCGGCTGAGGTGGAATGTAATGGTGTTGGTTGCAACATCCGTTTCAATACCCTCGGCCAAAGTGCAATGGGCAGGGTCTTTCAGGCAGGCATCAGCGCCTTTAATGGCACTGTAATATGGCCCGGCAGTGGGGCTGCCTGCAGCAAAAATACGACGGAAAGAAGCAACAACATCCGCTAGGGTTAAAAGCTGGCCATTGGAAAAATGAATGCCGTTACGCAGAGTGAGCCTGTAGGTTAGTCCGTTATCTTCTGGCAGGGGAACGTTTACTGCCAGATTTGGAATAACAGGTTGCGCGCCTGGGCCTGCAAATTTTGGATAAGTTAGAAGCGTATCGTAAACAGGTGTTTCAAAAAATTTGGTCAGGCCAACGTAGGATATTTGCGGGTCAAGCGTGCCAACTGCACTGGAAACCAGAATGCGCAGCGTGCCTCCCTTTTGCGGGGCTTCTACGGCATGCGCAGCAGCAGGGGCCAGCATAAAACCGCATAGGAGAGGAAGAACACGTTTCATCCACCGTGTTATGGCCTGTATGCGGGTGTCTTTCAAACTTTCAAGCGCTGCTTTTTTACATTCACATTAAAAAAACAGACAGAAGGCGCGTGTAATGCTTGCCTTTATGCGTGCATCATCATAAGAGGGAGCGCCAATGGTCGGGTGACCTGCGGCGTAGCGTATGCTTCAGGGTAACCTGCCTTTTTGTATTTCAGCAAGGGTGCCCGCAGCATGACCTCTTCTCCCTATAGCCGTGTTACGGAAGCTCTGGCGTTTGACGATGTGCTGGTTGTGCCGGCTGCATCTGACGTTGTGCCCAGCCAGACAACCGTTCGCACGCATCTCACGCGCTCTATTGAACTGAACATTCCGCTGGTTTCCGCCGCTATGGATACGGTTACGGAAGACCAGATGGCAATTGCCATGGCCCAGCAGGGTGGCCTTGGTGTGATCCATAAAAACCTGAAGCCAGAAGAACAGGCCGAGCAGGTTCGCCGCGTTAAGCGCTTTGAATCCGGTATGGTGGTGAATCCGGTTACGGTTGGGCCGGATCAGACACTGGCCGAAGTGCGTGATATCATGCATCGCCACGGCATTAGCGGCCTGCCCGTGGTTGAACCCGGCACGCAGAAGTTGGTGGGTATTCTGACCAACCGTGATGCCCGTTTTGCCGTAGATCCCAACCAGCCTGTTTCCGAATTGATGACCAAGGATCGGCTGATCACGGTTAAAAATGGTGTGGATGCAGATACGGCCCGCCAGTTGCTGCATAAGCACCGCATTGAAAAACTGCTGGTAGTTGATGATGCAGACCGCTGCGTAGGTATCATTACCGTTAAGGATATGGATAAGGCTGTTGCCCACCCGCTGGCTATCAAAGATAGCTTGGGCCGCCTGCGTTGTGCAGCCGCAACAGGTGTGGGCGAAGATGGCTTTAACCGCGCCAAAATGCTGATTGAAGCTGGCGTGGACGTGCTGGTGGTAGATACAGCGCATGGCCATTCTGCTGGTGTTCTGGGCGCAGTTGAACGCCTGAAAGCCTTTGATGCCAATGTGCAGATCGTGGCTGGTAACGTTGCAACGCCAGAAGCTGCTCATGCCCTCATTGAAGCAGGGGCAGACTGCGTGAAAATTGGCATTGGCCCGGGTTCCATTTGCACCACGCGTATTGTGGCTGGTGTGGGTGTGCCTCAGTTCTCTGCCGTTCTTGAAACCTCTCTGGCATGTAAGGAAAAAGGTATTCCCTGCATTGCAGATGGCGGTATTCGCACATCGGGTGACATCGTAAAGGCCATTGGTGCTGGTGCCGATGTTGTCATGGTGGGTTCACTGCTTGCTGGCACGGAAGAAGCGCCGGGTGAGGTGTTCCTGTATCAGGGGCGTTCCTATAAATCCTACCGCGGTATGGGCAGCCTTGGCGCCATGGCGCGTGGTTCGGCTGACCGGTATTTCCAGCAGGAAGTCAAGGATGCGCTCAAGCTGGTGCCAGAAGGTATTGAAGGCCGCGTGCCTTACAAAGGCAGCATGGCTGCGGTTATTCATCAGCTGGTGGGTGGTCTTAAAGCCGGTATGGGCTACACAGGTTCCCACGTGCTGAAGGAACTGCAAGAAGGTGCCCAGTTCCGCCGTATTACCGGTGCTGGCCTGCGTGAAAGCCATGTGCATGATGTTTCCATCACGCGTGAAGCTCCTAATTATCGTCGGGATTGATAACCACATATGACACCTTCAGCCAGGCTTGCGGCCGCCATTGATCTGCTTGCAGCAATGGAAGCCGCCCCGCGCAAACCCGCCGATGCTGTAGCCAACAGCTTTTTCAGAGAGCGGCGCTACATGGGCGGTGGAGACCGCAGAGCCATATCCGGCCTTGTATGGGATGTTATGCGGGCGTGGCGTCGGCTTGGCTGGTGGCTGGAGCAAAAAGGGCAGGTAGCATCTGCCCGGCTCCGGGCCGGGGCGCGCCTGTTGTTCGATGGTTTCTCTCTGGCCGAAGTAGAGGAAATGTTCGAGCAGGGGCGCTTTGCCGCAGGCGCTTTAACGCGTGGGGAACTTTCTATCCTTACGCCGCTTGCGGGTAAAACTCTGGATAACCCGGAAATGCCGCGGGCTGTTCGTCTGGAACTGCCCGATTGGCTGTTGCCGCATCTGGAAGCAACTTTTGGTGACAAGTTAGAAGATGAACTTGCCGCCATGTCCACCCCAGCGCCTCTGGATTTGCGGGTGAATATTCTGCGCGGCCCCCGTAAGGAGGCGCAGCGTAGTTTGGCCTGTGAAGGCCTGCATGCTGAGCCTACACCGCTTTCTCCGTGGGGGCTGCGTTTGCCAGCGCGTTTACCGGTTACAACCAGCGTGGCGTTTCGTGATGGGCTGGTGGAAATTCAGGATGAAGGCAGCCAGCTTGTTGCCGCCATAAGCGGCGTTGAGCCCCAGATGCGTGTGCTGGATTATTGTGCTGGCGCTGGTGGTAAAACACTAGCCATGGCCATGATGATGGAAAACAAAGGCCATATTGTTGCATGCGATGTTTCTGCACCCCGGTTGGAAGGTGCGGTTAAACGCTTGCGGCGCGCGGGCGTGCATAATGTAGAACGGCATTGGCTGGTTCCCGGAGATAAGTGGGCCAAACGTCGCGCCGGATCCTTTGATCGGGTGTTGGTGGATGCTCCATGTAGTGGCACAGGCACGTGGCGCCGTAACCCAGATGCACGTTTTCGCACCACAGAACAGGACCTGACAGAACTGTTGGAAAAACAGGCTGCCATTATGGATCGGGCTGCAGCACTTGTGCGTGCCGGAGGGCGGATGGTGTATGCAACTTGTTCTCTGCTTCGTGCAGAAAATATGGATCAGGTTACGGCATTTTTGGCGCGTCATCCTGATTTCAAGCTTGTGTCTTCAGATAGCCCAGATATGCCAGAGGCATTGCGGAGGGAAAGTTCCATCAGTTTAACGCCTCTGCGCGATGGCACAGATGGCTTTTTTGCCGCCGTAATGGAGCGCGCCGCGCCAGAACCGGAAGCAGGTATAGAATAGGAAAATATTTTTAACTGTTCATCTTATTGGTCTTACGCATAATACTGATGCCTGATTCATCAGGTCCTATAGACCAATAAGATAAATGGCCCCGCATGACTGAAAGCGTAATCCTTTTTGTTTTTCTCGTGCTGGGCGGCGGTATGCTGGCACAATGGACGGCTTGGCGCTTTAGGTTACCTGCCATTGTCCTGCTTTTTTCTTTAGGTTTGCTTTTGGGGCCGGGGTTGCAGATCATGCATCCCTCCGAGGTTGCCGGTAGTGCCTTCCACCAAATGGTCTCTTTGGCGGTGGCGCTTATCGTGTTTGAAGGCGGTCTCGCGCTTGATTTTCGTCAGCTAAAAGAAGCCGGTGAGGGCGTTTTGCGTCTTACGCTGGTGGCATTGCCGATCAATTTAATTTTAGGCAGCATTGCAGCCCATTACGTTGGGCGCATGGGCTGGGGCCCGGCCTTTCTGTTTGGCGCCATTATTGTGGTAACAGGGCCAACGGTTGTTCTGCCCTTGTTGCGCCATGCTAAGCTCAAGCCCCGTATTGCAGCCTTCTTGCGGTGGGAAGCCATTCTGAATGACCCCGTAGGCGCCATTCTGGCAACATTGGTGCTGGAAGTGCTGCTTATGCAGCCGGGCGAGGGATCTGGCACATTTTTTGTATCCATCATCCCGCATATGCTGATGAGTGCGACATTGATGATCGCTCTTGGCATTGGCACAGCATGGTGTGTGCGGTGGCTGTGCATACGGGATTTAATGCCCGACCTCCTGAAAATGCCGATACTGCTTAGCCTTGCGCTGATTTTGTACGTGATAGGCACCTTAACCATGGATGGTGCAGGGCTCATTGCCTCTACCGTATTTGGCATGGCGTTGGTTAATCTGCGTATTCCCGGCATGGCGGAAATCCAACGGATGAAAGAGGCACTGGTGGTGCTGATTGTCTCCATCCTGTTCATCATGCTTACGGCTGATCTCACACGGAGTGAGCTTGCCGGTTTGTCATGGTCTATTGGGGCATTAACATTGGCTGTGCTGTTTGTAGTGCGGCCTTTGGGTATTTGGTTGGCTACCATAGGTTCCAGCCTTAGTCGGGCTGAGAGGCTGTTTATGGGGTGGATTGCACCGCGTGGTATTGTGGCGGCCGCAGTTGCAGGTGCCGCCGGTGTGCGCTTGCAGGATGCGGGTTACCCCGGAGCTTCTCAGGTTATGCCGGCAGTTTTTGCCGTTATTGCATCCACTATGATTTTGCATGGTTTTTCTCTTATTCCGCTGGGTCGGCGGTTGCATCTTACGCTTTCCAACCAACCCGCATTGGCCATTGTGGGAGCTAATGACTGGTCCACTCAGTTGGCTATGGCAGTGCATGCTGTGGGCACGCCTGTTTTACTGGTGGATAGTTCTTTGGGTGATCTGCATCCAGCCGAGCGGGCTGGTGTGCCTGTTTTATGTGCCGAAGTTTTATCGGAAGAAGGCACAGAAAACTTGGAGGAACGTCCGGCTGATTATCTGATTTCAGCTACGCCGGATGCCATTTACAATGGGTTGGTTTGTGCGCATCTGGCACCACATTTTGGGCGGCAGAGGGTTTATCAGGTTAGCCCGGGCATAGCGCGTCTGGACCAGTATCGTGGTTTTAGCCGGGAAGCGCGCGGAAAGGTGTTGGGGCAGCCCGCTTGGAATTTTACCGTGCTGGAAGCGCTGGTGAGCCAAGGCTGGCATTTTGTTGCGATAGAAGTAACCGAAGACAACCAGAACTACCTTTTGAGTGAAAGCAGCCATTTCCTGTTATTTCTGGTGCTTCAGAAAGGTGCAGGCATTACAATTGTTTCGGCTGAGGATGAGCCACAACCAACCCTGACACCAGGAGGTTACGTGGCAATAGGGTTGGTTGCGCCAGAACAGATGGCCAAGCCAGCTTAACGGGGCGGATGAATAGTTATTTCTGTAGCGCCAGATGCCAGAACAAATCGTAAGTCGGCTTCTGTGAGCGCAACACATCCTTCAGTTGGTGTTTTGTTGGGGCGTTGCAGGTGCATGAAAATGGCAGAACCTTTGCCGGGTTCTGCTGGACTATCGTTGTAACCAATCACGACAATCAGATCATACACGGCATCTTCACGCCATAGTATTTCATGGCGGAAAGAAGAGGGAAGCTGAATGTGCTGGTTGTAGCTGGATGATGACGGATCATCGCACCAGCCATCTTGTAGGCTTAATGGAATAACGGGCAGGGCAGATTGGGGCTTTATAACCCGATCAGCCCGGTAAAAGACCTGCCTGAGGGAGAAGGTGCCTAACGGTGTGCACAGGTCTCCTTCGCGCTTATGGTGAGTTACGCCATTCTTGCCGATAATGGCGCTCATGCTTTTGTGTCTGCAATGCAGTTGTGCATCCATATTGCTGTTTACTGTTGGCCAGACGTGTATCATCATAAACAATCTTACCCCTGCTTTATGGCTTTCGCGTGAGGTTGACGTATCATGCCGGAAATTGGTTTCGATACGATTCGTTGTGTGATCGATAAAGAAGTAGGCCAAGGCAGCCGAGCCAGAGGGCTGACATAAGGAGACGATGTTCCATGACGGGTGCGCGCCCAATTTTGGTTGTAGATGACGATCAGGTCATTCGCAGAACACTGGCAGAGCAGTTGCAGTTGGATGGAGAATTTCAGGTTCTGGAGGCGGCAACATTGGCCGAAGCTCGCCAGAAGCTGAAGGAACCAGATGCACGGTGTGATGCCATTCTGCTGGACGTAACCCTGCCAGATGGAGATGGGCGCGATTTTTGTGCAGAACTGCGCAAGGATGGCCTGCGTATGCCCGTTATCATGCTTACAGGATCAGATGATGAATCTGATATTGTGAAGGGGCTTGATGCTGGTGCCAATGATTACGTTGCCAAGCCTTTCCGTATTGCAGAGCTTCTGGCCAGATTGCGGGCGCAGCTAAGACTGTTTGAAAACAGTGAAGATGCTGTGTTTTCCATTGGCCCATATACGTTCCGCCCTTCTGCCAAGCTATTGCAGGAACCAGCCAAAAACCGTCGCATTCGTTTGACGGAAAAAGAAACGGCTATTCTGAAGTTTCTTTATCGTGCAGGAACGCGCCCAGTGCCCCGGCAGGTTTTGCTGAACGAGGTGTGGGGGTATAATGCTGCGGTAACAACGCATACGCTGGAAACCCACATTTACCGCCTGCGCCAAAAGATTGAGCCAGATCCAGCTCATGCTTCTTTGCTGGTTACAGAAGGCGGGGGGTATCGCCTTAACCCTGAACCAGAAGTTGCGACAACAGCTGTTTGATTTTTGGTAAACTGAAGTCGTTTTAACTTCTAACGGTTTCGTGATTCAAATTATATAAAAAAGCCCTCCACATTGGAGGGCTTTTTTGTAGCTTAAGACACTATAGTAGCGCTTATTATTTTATTAAGCATGCAGAACAGAATGCCCGCTGACTTAGAAAGTGACCCCAATTGGGGAGATATCCGGGCTTAACTATAATAAGCAAACCCTGACCTGACATACTCATTGTCTGCATCGCTATAGGCAAGCAAATGCTTTAATTCGCTGATCGTCTGTAATTTGATAGGCAGATTAAAATCTTGCGGTGTGTTTTCGATAACCTCCGCCAAGGTATCACCAACAAGCTCCAAATCTTCGCCAGATGAGCTACCACCAAGATTGGTTAGGCGCGGAAGGTGTCGAGAATGTTATGATTGGAACAATCTGACAGTGCGGACATAATAAGTTATGCCATCGTGTGCTTTTTGAATAATGGGTTATTAATTTTAAGGGAAGTTAATCAAGCTAACCTAGAAGATGAGAGGTGAGCATAAATTCTCTAAAACCCGCAGGAAACTAGGGAAAACCGTGGTGGGTGCGACAGGGATTGAACCTGTGACCCCCGCCGTGTGAAGGCGATGCTCTACCGCTGAGCTACGCACCCGGTTTGTGCGAGCTTAATATCTGTCTCCCAGGCATTTGGCAAGGGGCTTCTTACGTAAAAAGTGTAAAAAAAACAGGGTAATGGCATTGCTTTGTATCATTAAAGCGGAGAAATTCTTGATTATGCTATTGCGAGAAAAAAGTCAGCGCAGTTTTCAGATGAACAGACAACTCGGTAGTTCTCTTGCCGTTGTGGCAGGGACTGTAAACGTGCTGGGTTTTCTGCAATTTGGATATTACTGCGCCAATATGACAGGCAATGCATCCAGCTTGGCTCTTAAGGTAAATGCTTTAGATATGAGAGCAGCTTTTTTAAGTTTGGCTTTAATTGTCAGCTTTGTTTTAGGTGCGATTGTTTGTACCATTCTTGTTAACATGGGGCGTCGCAAAGGGTGGGGCGCGGTATATGCTTTCAGCTTGGTTTTAGAGGCAGCTATTTTGGTAGCCTTAGGCGTGAAATCCATTTGGTTTACACAGGTTGGTGTGCCTGATGGTGGGGCTGCGTTAGTTCTAAGTTTTGTTATGGGCTTACAAAACGCTACAGTTACCCGTATTTCAGGATCCGTTGTGCGTACAACTCACGTTACTGGAATGTTGACGGATCTTGGAATAGAAATATCGGATTGGCTTGAATCTTTTTATCATCAAGTTGATAGTGAATATTTGGATGTTATTAAAAAACGCTTATGGTTGCATGCACAAATAGTGGTTTGTTTTATTGTGGGTAGTGTATTGGGTGCCTTAGGATATGCCTATTGCCAAAAATATATTCTATTTATAGTTGCAATTGTTCTAATTGCTTTGGCAGCGCCGGGCATTATTGAAAATGCCCGGATATCTGCTGAGAAAAAGTAATATTGATTTCGTTTATTTTAGAAAGCCAACAAGTTTTTCAGCTTCGGAAACAATAGGTTCCGCAATGCTCTGTGCGCGTTGTGCGCCTGAACGCAATGTATTCAGCAAATAGCTTTCATCCTGCAAAAGCCGCGTCGTTTCTTGCCCTATGGGGGCAATGGCGTTGACAACAATTTCTGTTAGCGCAGCTTTAAATGGGCCAAAGCCTTGTCCCGCATGTTCTTGTAGTACCTGCTCAGCAGAAATATCGGCCAAGGCTGCGTAAATGGAAACAAGATTTTTTGCTTCCGGACGATCCGCAAGGCCGGTGATATCTTCAGGTAGAGGTTCAGAGTCAGTTTTTGCACGGCGGATTTTTAAAGCAATTGCATCAGCATCGTCTGTTAGCTCAATCCGACTTTGTGCAGAGGGGTCCGATTTGGACATCTTTTTGGTGCCATCACGTAAGCTCATGATACGCGCAGCTGTGGGTGGAATAAGAGGTTCTACCTGCGGAAAAAACTCTACCTTGTAATCATGGTTGAATTTTTGGGCGATATCATTGGTAAGCTCCAGATGTTGTTTCTGGTCTTCGCCCACCGGAACATGCGTCGCTTTATACGCCAAAATATCTGCGGCCATAAGGTTAGGGTACACGTATAGGCCAGCCGAATGATTTTCGCGGTCTTTCCCTGCTTTATCCTTAAATTGCGTCATACGGTTCAGCCAACCTATCCGAGCAACGCAATTAAAAATCCACGCCAGCCGCGCATGGGCAGAAACTGCAGACTGGTTGAAGAGAATGTGCTTGTCAGCATCAATGCCCGCAGCAAGCAGGATAGCAGCCTGTGTTAAGGTATGTTCGCGTAGTTTTTCCGGGTCCTGCCACACGGTAATAGCGTGCATGTCTACAAGGCAAAAAATGCATTCATAGTTTGCCTGCAAATTAACCCAGTTTCGAATTGCCCCAAGATAATTGCCAAGTTGGGGAACACCAGATGGCTGAATACCAGAAAAAATACGCTGCATAAGAAAAGTATCACCACATGTTATGGGAACAGATTATGGGATTGGATGTGTGCGATCCAGTTCTTCCCGTTCGCCTGCCACTTTGCCAGCTGATTTTCTGTCAGCCCGCGCCGTTGCAATCTCTGCCGCGCTTATTGTTGGGGCAGGTTTTAGGTTTCCACGTTGTGAAAGCCAAGTCAGAATAGCCGCTACTTCTTCATCTTTAAGGTAGCGGAAGGGAGGCATTTCTGCGCTATAGGGCGCACCATTGGCTTTTATAGGCCCGCTTACGCCATTCATAAGCACATCAGCCAGATATTTGCGCCCTTCTGGGGTGCTGGCAATCTGATCAATGCGGTTGACAAGTGGGGGAACAGAGCCCGGCATGCCATCACCACCATGATGGCAAATGCCGCAATTGGTGCCGTAAAGGCTGGAGCCGCTTTTAGGAGAACATGCGGCTACAAAAAGCAACATGCCACTACATAAAAGGCGATACGCAAAGCGTGAAGCAAGCATGGGCAAAAACCCAAGCGAGTTCCTGAAGTTCAGGAACCCGCATTATCAGGAGAGTTTATATCAGGGCGAATTATGTGCATGTTCCACACCCAAAAGCTGGATGCGGAAAATGAGCGGGCTGTCAGAAGGGATAATACCCATGGATTTATGCCCATAACCAAGTTCTGGCGGCACATACAGCATCCACGTATCACCAACATGCATCAAGGGCAGAGCTTCCATCCAGCCTTGAATCAGGCCAGCAAGAGGCATCTGCATATAGGCACCGCTGCCGTGCTGATCAGAACTATCAAAGATAGAACCATCTGGCAGTCGGCCTTCATAAATAAGCATCATGCCGTCACCGGGGCGAGGCTGCTCACCATCCTTGGGGCCGGATTCCAGAACTTTATAGGCCAAGCCATCTTTCAGAACAGTTACGCCAGGTGCTGAGCGCAGCTTTTCCATCTGCTGAGCAGGCGTAAGTTCCTGTTCTTCCTTGTGAGAACCACAGGCCGTAAGAGATACGGCCAAGCTGGCCGCAAGCATGCAGGGGATAAGAGAAAAGCGACGGATCATGATCTTCTTCAACACCTTCTGATGGATGGTGGAAAAGTGGTGCCCTATAGGGCACCACCTTTACGCCCGATCTGCGCGCCCAGACGCAGGCGCAGTGCATTCAGCTTGATAAAGCCTTGAGCATCCTGCTGGTTGTATGCGCCTTCATCGTCTTCAAACGTTACAACACGGGCATCATACAGGCTGTTCGGGCTTTCGCGCCCAACACAGATAACATTGCCCTTGTACAGTTTGAGGCGAACACGCCCAGTAACGGAATGCTGGGAGGCATCAATAAGAGCTTGCAGCATCCGCCGTTCTGGGGAGAACCAGAGGCCATTATACAGAATGGAAGCGTAGCGCGGCATCAGGCTATCTTTAAGATGCATGGCTTCGCGATCCAGCGTGATGGATTCCATGCTGCGATGGGCTGTCAGCAGGATGGTGCCACCGGGTGTTTCATAAATCCCGCGGGATTTCATGCCAACAAAGCGGTTTTCCACCATGTCCAAACGGCCGATACCGTTTTCTTTGCCCAACTCGTTCAGGCGTGTCAGCAACGTAGCGGGAGACATAGCCACGCCGTTAATGGCAACGGGGTCACCGCTTACAAAATCAATGGTGATTTCTGTGGGCTTATCTGGTGCTGCTTCTGGAGAGATTGTGCGCTGAAACACAATTTCTTCTGGAGCAACGGCAGGGTCTTCCAGAACTTTCCCTTCTGAAGAAGAATGCAGCAGGTTAGCATCTACAGAGAAGGGGGCTTCGCCGCGCTTGTCTTTGGCAATCGGAATCTGATTTTCTTCAGCAAAAGCCAGCAGACGCGTGCGGGATGTCAGATCCCATTCCCGCCAAGGGGCAATAACCGTGATATCTGGCTTAAGGGCATAATATGCCAGCTCAAAACGAACCTGATCGTTGCCTTTGCCGGTTGCGCCATGTGCCACGGCATCTGCGCCAACTGCTTCTGCAATTTCAATCTGGCGCTGTGCAATCAGTGGGCGCGCAATGGATGTGCCCAGAAGATACTGGCCTTCGTACAGGGTATTGGCCCGGAACATGGGAAAGACAAAGTCCTTCACAAATGTTTCGCGCAGATCTTCAACAAAGATTTCTTTTACGCCAAACATTTCCGCTTTTTTGCGGGCTGGTTCCAGTTCTTCCCCTTGGCCCAGATCAGCCGTAAAGGTAACAACCTCGCAACCATAGGTGTTCTGGAGCCAGCGAAGGATAACAGACGTATCCAAGCCACCAGAGTAAGCCAGAACAACCTTTTTAACGTCTTTCCGGGCGGAAGTCGGGCCCATGAGGCAGATCTCCTGATATATAAATCTGTAACTATGGCTTTCCTCCTATCACTGCAGGAGGCGCGTAACCAGAGTGCATTCGCCCACCAAGGGCTGTTTATGCGGAAAAATTATTCCGAAACAGGTACAGAACTTGCGCGAGCGCGTTCACTTGCCGTTTTTAATTGCCCGCAGGCAGCCAGAATATCTCGTCCACGAGGGGTACGAATAGGAGAAGCAAATCCTGCATTCATAACAATTTCTGCAAACCGGTTTTGCTGCTCCCGCGTGGAGGGCTTGTAATCGCTCCCCGGCCACGGATTGAACGGAATAAGGTTTACTTTTGCTGGAATGCCAGAAATCAGGCGCACAAGCTCGCGCGCATCGGCTTCACTATCGTTGATGCCGCGTAGCATAATGTATTCAAACGTAATGCGGCGGGCATTGCTGGCAGCGGGGTAGCGCCGGCAGGCCGCCAGCACTTCCTCAATTGGGTACTTTCTGTTGAGTGGCACAATTTCATCGCGCAGATCATTTCGAACGGCGTGCAGGGAAACCGCCAGATTGATCCCGAGTTCATCTCCACACCGATCCATGAGAGGCACAACGCCAGAGGTGGAAAGTGTGATGCGCCGACGAGAAAGCCCAATGCCTTCGCCATCCATGATGATTTTCATGGCTTTGGCGACATTTTCATAATTGTAAAGTGGCTCCCCCATACCCATCAGTACGATGGTGGAGAGAAGGCGAGGCGTTTCGCCTTTGGGGCTGGGCCATTCTCCGTAGGAATCTCGCGCAGCCATGAACTGACTGACAATTTCTGCCGCCCCAAGGTTACGCACCAGCTTTTGCGTGCCTGTATGGCAAAAGGTGCAGGAAAGTGTGCACCCAACTTGCGATGAGATGCAGACAGCTCCCCGATCTTCCCGCCTATCAGGAATGTAAACAGTTTCAGCTTCCTGCCCATCACGAAAACGGAACAGAAATTTACGTGTTTCATCCGATGATGTTTGCACAGTCGCGGCTTCTGGGCGCCCGATAATAAAGCGTTCAGCCAATTTTTGCTGAAGCGGCTTGGCGATAGTGCTCATCCGAGAAAAGTCGGTCACACCTTGATGATAAATCCAGTGCCAGAGCTGTTTGGTGCGGAAGGGTTTTTCACCAATTTCTGTCAGAATATCCGTAAGTTCATCGCGTGAAAGCCCAACCAGATCTCTCCGTCCATCGGATAGAGTGGCGGATGGGGGGCTAAAAAGCGCAGCCTTGGCCAAAATGCGTGAACGTTCTTCCGCGTTCAGATCGGTAAGGGCTGAACTGTTAGCGTCAGCTGATGTGGAAGTATAAGTGCGGGAAGACATTGCGGATATGCTGCTACATAAAGGAAAAGGAAAGCGGGTATAACAAAAAAAGAGGCTGATAGATACCAGCCTCTTTTATATATGCGCACCAGTATACGTTATGGGCAGAAACTCTTGCGCATTAATTGCTCTCTTTAAGGGCCGAGCGCAGCCAAGGAGCAATGGTGATTTTGGAAGCATCCATACCATCCAGAATCATGCCAATAGTTTGTGCGGAATATGAATCAGGCTTGGTATCAGCAGAGATAGGGAAGGCTGGCCGTGCAATTTCTAAAGTCATGGCAGGTTCTGCTGTATCTGCGGAGTTGGCGCTAGCAGGAGTGAAGCCATCCGTCTGAATATTGGCAGATACAGTAACTTCTCGCGCATCAGGGTTCTGACCAAAATATAGATACGCGTATGTTGCCGCGGCAGAAAGAACATCTTTCATGGCCAGCCGATAGCGATTGTTCGTATTGGAATCATGCGCTTGGAGTGTTGCTGGATCGGCCTGAATTGAAAGCGTGCCTGCGCGGACATCATCATGCAGGATCAAGCCGTCCTGTTCATATCCACGTAATAGCGTATTCCCAACTTCCGTTGCCTGCATATTTTGAACAGAATCAGAAGTGTGGGATGCAGAATGAAAAACTGGAGCTGCCAGTGCCTGGCTGCTGGTAAATGCAAGGCAGGCGACGCCAAACAGACCTGCAATTTTGCGCATGAGATGCTTGCCCTTATTCTTAGTGATAACTGATGGAATGATCACAAAGAAATGTGGCAAAAAAATTGATGTGCTGCCATGCAAAAAAGGCAGGGAAACCTGAAAATTTAATTTAGTGTTACAATTGGCCGTGCTGGTTAGGTGCGTTGAGCTGCAATAAGGAACTCTCTATTCCCTTCTGGCCCAGTAATAGGGCTAGGTTCAATACCCAGAACTTTCCAGCCCGGGAGGGCGCTCCACCAAGAAAAAATGGTTTCGCAAACAGCGTCATGCACTGCAGGATCCCGCACAACGCCTTTGGCTCCGATCTGATCGCGCCCAGCTTCAAATTGGGGTTTGATCAACGCGACAGCCCAAGCATTTTCTGAGGTAAGAGCCAGCGCAGCAGGAAGCACCGTGCGTAGGCCGATAAAGCTGGCATCACATACAACCACAGAAGGGACTTCTGGTATGGTTGTGTTATCCAGATATCGGGCGTTGCACTTTTCTAGCACAGTTACGCGTGGGTCAGACCGCAGTTTCCATGCCAATTGCCCGTGCCCGACATCAACGGCGTAAACATGCTTGGCTCCATGGGTAAGGAGCACATCTGTAAACCCACCGGTTGAAGCGCCAACATCCAAGCAGACCCGTCCTTCTGGGGAAAGGCCAAAGTGTTCAATGGCATGAGCCAGCTTGCAGCCGCCGCGGGATACCCAAGGGTGCTCCTGCCCACGCACTTGCAGCGGTGCATCTTCAGGCACCTGATCTCCGGCTTTGGCAACACGTTTTTCACCAGAAAACACAAGCCCAGCCATAATAAGAGCTTGTGCTTTTGTGCGGCTTTCAACCAGCCCCCTGTCTACAAGAAGCTGGTCAACACGACGTCGTGCCATATCAAGTCAGGCCATCTGTTCCGTAAAATCAATGCCCAACGCGCTTAGAGCGGTTCCGACGATGTGTGGTGCGGAGAGGCCGGCCTCGGCGTATTGGGCGGCCTGGGTGTTATGGTCGATGAAGCGGTCTGGCAGGGTGAGGGGGCGGAAACGCACGTTATCGAGCAGGCCGGTGCGGGCCAGATGGTGCCCGACAAGGGAGCCAAAGCCACCTTCCGAACCTTCCTCAATGGTAATCAGCACGGCATGGTTGCGGGCCAGATTTTCCACCAGTTCCGTATCAAACGGCTTGGCAAAGCGGGCATCCGCCACGGTGGGCGGCAGGCCACGGGCGGCCAGCATGTCTGCGGCTTTCAGGCACTCGGCCAGACGCGGGCCAAGCGAGAGAATGGCCACGCCACCTTTTTCCGGCCCGGACTGCCCACCCATTTCACGGATGATGCGGCCTTTGCCAATTTCCAGCGGTGTGCCTTCTGCGGGCAGGTCCAGCCCAAGGCCACTGCCACGCGGGTAGCGCAGGGCAATCGGGCCTTCATCAAACAGGGCGGCGGTGGCCGTCATGTGCAGCAGTTCCAGCTCATCCGATGGGGCCATGATGGTCATGCCCGGCAGGCAGCCCAGATAGGCAATGTCGAAGGAACCTGCATGGGTGGCGCCATCGGCGCCCACCAGTCCGGCGCGGTCAATGGCAAAACGCACGGGCAGCTTTTGCAGCACCACATCGTGCATCACCTGGTCATAGGCGCGCTGGAGGAAGGTGGAATAGATGGCGCAGAACGGGCGCAGCCCTTCAGTGGCCATGCCGGCTGCAAAGGTTACGGCATGCTGCTCGGCAATGCCCACATCAAAAAACCGGTCCGGGTAGGCCTTGGCAAAGGCATCCAGCCCCGTGCCAGAAGGCATGGCGGCGGTAATGGCGGCAATCTTGTTATCGGTGGCCGCACGGCGTGTGAGCTCGCGGGAGAACACGGAGGTGTAGCTTGGCGGGCCTGCGGGGCCTTTTTTCTGCTCACCGGTGACCACGTTGAACTTGGCAACGGCGTGATACTTGTCTCCGGCTTTTTCGGCTGGCTGATAGCCGTGGCCTTTTTCCGTGATGACATGCAGCATGATGGGGCCGTTATCCGTATCGCGCAGGTTGCGCAGGATAGAGACCAGCTGCGGCAGATCATGCCCATCCACGGGGCCAACGTAGTAAAAGCCCAGCTCTTCAAACAGCGTGCCGCCGGTAATCATGCCGCGGGCATATTCATCGGCCTTGCGGGCCGTGCGTTCTACAGGGGCGGGCAGTTTTTTCACAAACTTGCCGGCCAGTTCGCGCAGCCCCATGAACTTGCGGGAAGACATCAGGCGCGACAGGTAGTTCGACATGGCCCCCACAGGCGGGGCAATGGACATCTCGTTGTCGTTCAGGATGACAATCAGCCGTTCCGCACCGGGGCCGGCCACGGCGGCGTTGTTCATGGCCTCATACGCCATGCCGGCGGAAATGGAGCCATCGCCAATCACGGCAATCACATTGCGTTCGCGGTAGCTGGGGTCTTCCTCCGCCCGCAGGTGGTGGGCCACGGCCATGCCGAGTCCGGCGGAGATAGAGGTGGAGGAATGGGCCGCGCCAAACGGATCGTATTGGCTTTCTGCGCGGCGGGTAAAGCCGGACAGGCCGCCCGGTTGGCGCAGGGTGCGAATGCGGTCACGCCGGCCGGTCAGAATCTTGTGGGGGTAGGCCTGGTGGCCCACATCCCAGATCACCTTGTCATCTGGGGTATCAAACACCGCATGCAGGGCAACCGTCAGCTCCACAACACCCAAGGAAGCCCCAAGGTGCCCCCCTGTGGTGGAAACCGCGTCCACCGTCTCGGCCCGCAGTTCATCCGCAACCTGCTTGAGCTGCTCAACCGAGAGATTGCGCAGGTCCGCCGGATACTCAACCCGGTCCAGCGCAGGAAAACGCCCTAACGTCGGAATCGGTGAAGTGTGGGGCTGATTGGTCATGAGTTCAGTTTTTCCGTTCGATCACATAATAGGCCAGATCACGCAGACGATCTGCCTGTGCGCCAAAGGGTCCCAGATCGGCAATGGCTTCTTCTGTTACGCGCAGAGCTTCTGCTTTGGCACCTTCAATACCCAGCAGGGCCACGAAGGTGGACTTGCCTGAGGCTTCATCCTTACCGGCAGTCTTGCCAAGTTCTTCGGCCGTGGCTGTTGCGTCCAGCACATCATCTGCAATCTGGAAGGCTGCGCCAATATTTGCACCATAGGAGCGCAGACGGCGGCGTAGATCAGGGGATGCCTGACCCAGAATGGCACCAGATTCTGCGGAATAACGGATCAGGCAGCCGGTTTTCAATGCGTGAAGATGGCGGACTTCTTCAAGCGGAAGTGCGCGGCCTTCGCCTTCCATGTCAATCATCTGGCCACCAACCATGCCAGCAGCGCCAGAAGCTTCGGCAAAGGCGGAAATCAGATCAATACGCACGTTTGCATCCGTATGGGTCTGGCTGGCGGCTAGAATTTCGAATGCTTTGGTTTGAAGGGCATCTCCGGCCAGAATGGCTGTGGCCTCATCAAATTTGCGGTGCGTGGAAGGCTGACCACGGCGCATGTCATCATCGTCCATGGCTGGAAGATCATCATGCACCAGTGAGTAAGCGTGCAGCATTTCAACAGACGCAGCAACGCGTGCGGACTGACTTTCTGGAACGCCAAAAAGGCTTGCCGTTACAATGGCAAGATAACCACGTAACCGCTTACCCCCACCAAGTGTTGCGTAGCGCATGGCTTCAATTAGCCGCGCATCGCCTCCGGTTGTGAGGGGAAGCAAGGTATCAATCGTGTGTTCAATAACGCGGGCGCGCGCACCCATATCCTGCTTGAGCAGGGCGCCATTATCTGATGCACGATTGATAGAGGGGGGTGTCGGGTTTGTCATCGACATCTCAGTCCATAGGTTTCATGTTCAGCGTTCCATCAGACCGCTGCACGATCGCCTGCACGCGGGCCTCAGCCTCGCTAAGCTTGGCCTCACAATGTTGCCGTAGGGCGGCCCCGCGTTCGTAGGCCGTTATTGCATCTTCCAACTTTAGCTGCCCACCTTCCAAGCCACGCACAATTTTTTCCAGCTCGGAAAGCGCATCTTCGAAAGACAGTGATTTGATGTTGTCCGACATGGCGCGGGGGTTCCTATCCGTCATGAGGGGCAGGCAATAGCCCGATATGCAGGGGTCTGCCAAGTCTTGGGTGGTGTGTGGCAGGCAGGATTTTTTTAGTTTGGCTTGTTTGCGGGCGCGCTGGCGCGACATTTTACGGTAAAACAGAACACACTGTTTTCATCTGTAAAGGCGATAAGAGCATGACCGGTTTCACGGCAGAATACCTGAAAGTCGGTTATGGAAGCGCGGTCCGTTGCTAATATTCGAAGCCGTTCCCCTGGTTGCATGGTGCGGAGAACGCGATTGGCCTTGAGCACAGGAAGTGGACAATTCAGCCCGCGTGCGTCAAGAACAGTTTCATTCATCTTGGCTGATTCCTGCCGTAGAAGGTTGGTGGCGCAGTGTTTGCAAAGTGTGCCACTTTCTTTTGTAGTAGGAAACATTCTGTTAAAAGTTTAATAAAAACAGCAGGTTATAAAGTATGTCGGACTACCGTCTGGGAATCGATATTGGGGGCACCAAGATCGAAATCGTCGCTCTTGATGCCGAAGGGCAGGTGGTTTTGCGGCATCGCGTTAGCAACCCAGGTACTTATCAGGGGCTGCTGAGTGAAGTGAAAAAACTGGTTGATGATGCGCATGCCCGCACAAACCCATATGCCACTGTTGGGGTGGGTATTCCCGGTGCTGTGGATGCGCATACCCGCCTTGTAAAAAATGCGAACGCGACCTGGCTGAACGGTCAGCCTTTTGCTGATGACTTGCAGGATGTTTTGGGTTTTCCCGTTCGTGTTGAGAATGATGCCAACTGTTTTGCTTTGTCGGAAGCAACCGATGGAGCTGCGGCTGGGTGCCATGTGGTGTTTGGTGTGATTCTTGGTTCAGGCATGGGCGGCGGCATTATTGTTGATGGCAAACCCTTGAAAGGGTTGCATGACATTGCCGGAGAGTGGGGCCACACCCCCTTGCCATGGGTGCGGGAAGATGAATTTCCTATGCCAAAATGTTTTTGTGGCAATTCTGGTTGTCTGGAGCGGTTTTTGTGCGGTCCTGCCTTGGCTGAGGCATGGAAGGGTGCAGGAAACCGCAGTGTGCAGGGTATTGAAGACGCTGCGGCATCTGGTGACCAAGCGGCTCAGCGTGCTTTGGATTTGTATGTAGATAGATTGGGTCGCGCTTGCGCTCTTATTGTGAATATTCTTGATCCGGATGCCATTGTTCTGGGTGGCGGGGTATCAAACCTGAATTGCCTTTATGAACGCGTGCCGAATGTTATGAAGCGATATGTGATTACGCCTGAGTGCAAGACCAAATTGTTGAAAAACAAGCATGGCGATAGCTCAGGCGTAAGAGGGGCAGCTTGGCTGTGGGGGTAAAGTGAAGCCGCAGACCGTATAAACTATGCGGTCTGCGTATTGATGCGGTCTGGGCGAAAGCCGGTTGCTACGACGTAAAGCTCACTGGAATCTTTACGGCTTGCAGGCGGTTTGGCGTGCCGAACCTGCGTAAACGCTTGCTTCATGATGTTGAGCATGGCTTTTTCAGAACCGCCCTGAAACACCTTGGCAACAAATCCGCCACCTTCTGCCAAAATATCAAAGGCAAAATGCAAGGCTTCTTCGGCTAACCCAATAATCCGCACGTGGTCTGTGGGGGCATGGCCTGTTGTGTTGGGGGCCATGTCAGACACAACCAGATCAGCTTTGCCGCCCAACATGGAAATAAGGCGTGCGTCCATTTCTGGGTCCGTAAAATCGCCTTCAATAATTTCTGCACCAGCTACAGGTTCTACGGGCAGAAGATCTACCCCGACCACTTGTGAAGCGCCGCGTTTGACCAGAACCTGTGTCCACCCACCAGGGGCAGCTCCCAGGTCTACAACACGCATGCCAGGGCGGATGAGATGGAAACGATCATCAAGTTCAATCAGCTTGAACGCCGCGCGTGAACGCCAGCCTTGTTTGTGTGCGGCCTGCACGTAAGGATCATTCAATTGCCGAGAGAGCCAGCGTTGCTGGGCAGTCGTGCGCCCTCGTGCCGTGCGTAATGAGACCGACTGTGCCCGCATTTTTTGCGGAGCATCGGAATCGTTTTGTACCAAGCGGCTGCCGGGTGTTGCGCTGCTCTTGCGGGCACGGCCAGGTACGCGCAACGTGGAGTTGCCGGTGGAACGGTTTTTGTTTTCAGTCATAAGCCTGTTGCCTGCATAGAGTGGCGAAGGTGAGGGGGGATGGACAAAGACGCACGATTGCGACGAGAAGCCATGCCCGATTTGCCTCGGATCATACGCAAAACCATGCCATCGCGCAGCCCTCTGTCTGCAACAATAATGTCTTCTACAGGCCAGACATCATGAATGGCCTCAAAAATGGCGCAGCCGGGTAACACAAAAGGTGCGCGATCGGGGCCGATACAAGGGTGTCGGGCTATGCCATCTGCTCCCATTTTTTGCAAAGTGCGTACAGCCAATCTGGCACTGGATGCAGGCAGTAAGGAGCCATCTACGGCGGCACGCGCATAGCGCGGCAGATTTAAGATGAGGCTTGCCAGTGTTGTGACTGTACCGCTGGTGCCGATCAGGCGTGTTTGTTTGCGTCTGATTTCCGGCCTGATCCGATAGACGTTTTCAAACTCACGTAGATGATGGCGCGTATGTTCAACCATTTTTCTGTAAGCCCGGTCATCCGTGCTGTATGCATGACCAAACTGCTCGGAAAGTGTGATGACACCGACCGGTAAGCTGAGATAGCCAATCAGCTCTTCTGTCTGACGTGTTGAATCTGTGCGTACCCATGCAATTTCAGTTGAGCCGCCACCAATATCAAACAATAAAGCACGATTGCGCGGGGGGCCAAAACGTGGGTTGTGCAAAAGATTTGCGCAGCTTTCGACGGCAAGGCAGGCTTCTTCTCGCCCGGAAATGATTTTGATATCAAATCCCGTCTGCTGATGGACGTGCTGCAGAAAGGCCTGCCCATTTTCTGCGCGACGGCAAGCTTCTGTTGCCACGGCGCGAATTTCCCGCACGGGCCATCTGCTTAAACGTTCTGCGCATGTTTGTAGCGCCTCCAAGGTGCGATCCATGGCTGCTTCATGCAGTTTTCCGCTATGATGCAGGCCTTCTCCAAGCCGCACCATACGGCTATAACTATCTACAACCCTAAACCCACCCGCTGTTTGGGTTGCAACCATTAAGCGGCAGTTATTTGTTCCCAGATCAAGCGCGGCAAAAAGATCTTCCTCTCCACCAAGGGGCGGAGAGGACGACACAAATCTACCAGACCGGCCGGTCCAGGAAGGGGGACGATCCATCTGTCCGGTCCTTAAACAAGAGGTTAAACCATATTGTCTCTTATTTTGGGCTCTCACGCGCAGGGAGCAAGACAAATATGTGACAAAATGAAAATTCTTTTGGAAAAGGGGGTTGCGCCCCCCAAAGTAGAATGCTAGATGAGCCTCACCGAACGGAAACGCTCTGTAAGATCTTCTGTAAGGCCCAGTTTGCTGGGGGATAGTTTAGCGGTAGAACTACCGGCTCTGACCCGGTCAGCCCTGGTTCGAATCCAGGTCCCCCAGCCAATTCTTTCCTATAAAATTTATACCTATGTAAGTATTGGCTTGCTCTGCCAATGTTTTATGTTGTTTCGGCATTATCTATTTTTTACGGTAATGTTTTGGAATAGATGTAAATATCACTTAAAAAATTAAAATAATTCTACATATTTCTGAGAATGATATTGCGTTCAGGTGTATGTTATTTATTGCGTGTTATGCTTAATTTTGGGGTGTATTTTAAGTATTCATTTAAAAATAAAATTTGCACACAAGTTGTGGAATGTATGTATATTTATAAATACAGTTAAAACATAAAATAATGTGATCCGTATCAAAGACGCTCCATCAGGAAAAATGTAGATAACCTTCATTCTGTTTTTTAATAAAACATTCAGGATGGTTTACATGGCCTTGGGGCGCAGAGAGTTTTTACGGAACACTGGTGCATGTGTGGCAGGTGCCAGTGCTGTAGCGCTTGGTTTTGTGCCGCCAGTTAAAGCTCTGGCGCAGGAAACCCGTCAGTACAAACTGCTGCGTGCCAAAGAAACCCGTAACAACTGTACTTACTGTTCGGTTGGATGTGGTTTGCTTATGTATTCATTGGGAGATGGTGCTAAAAACGCCAAGCCCAGCATTTTCCATATTGAAGGTGATCCAGACCATCCTGTCAGCCGGGGGTCTTTGTGCCCAAAAGGCGCAGGGTTGGTGGATTTTATTCACAGTGAAACGCGCCTGCAATATCCGTCGTATCGCGCGCCCGGCAGTCGGGAATGGAAGCGCATAAGCTGGGCAGAAGCAACAGATCGCATTGCCCGTCTTTTGAAGGATGATCGGGATGAAAACTTTATCCAGCGCAATGAAAAAGGTGAACTGGTTAATCGCTGGCTGAGCACAGGTATGCTGGCATCTTCTGCTGCCAGTAATGAAACTGGGCTGCTGGATTTCAAATTTGCACGGGCGTTGGGTATTCTGGGGCTTGATTGCCAGGCACGGCTTTGTCATGCTCCCACGGTTTCTGCGTTAGGTGCCAGCTTCGGCCGCGGTGCAATGACCAACAACTGGGTGGATATTAAAAACGCCAACGTTGTTCTGATTATGGGGGGCAACCCAGCAGAAGCACATCCTGTTGGTTTCAAATGGGTGATGGAAGCCAAAACCCGCAATGGTGCCCAGGTTATGGTGGTTGATCCGCGGTTTAACCGAAGCGCCGCCGTTGCAGATTTTTATGCGCCAATCCGTGCGGGTTCAGATGCTGCTTTTATGCTGGGCGTTATTAACTATCTGCTGACGCATGATAAAATTCAGCATGAATATGTAAAAGCTTACACAAACGCCGCGTTAATCGTGCGCGAAGACTTTCAGTTTCATGAAGGTTTGTTCTCGGGGTATGATGTCGCTACGCGCAGCTACGCTACAACCTCGTGGGATTATGAGCGTGATGAACAGGGTTTTGCAAAGCAGGACCTTACATTCCAGAATCCTCGTTGCGTGCTGAATCTTTTGCGCGACTATACCAGCCGCTACACACCTGAACTTGTTTCTCAGATTACAGGTACGCCGGAAAAAGATTTCCTGCATGTGTGTGAAACTCTGGCCTCCACTAGCGTGCCAGATCGCACATCGACATTCCTGTTTGCTCTAGGATGGACGCACCATACCAACGGATCTCAGATCATTCGTGCAGCATCTATGGTGCAAATGTTGTTGGGTAACGTGGGAATGCCCGGTGGTGGCCTGAATGCTCTGCGCGGACATTCCAATATTCAGGGGTATACAGACCTCGGGTTACTTTCAACGCGCCTGCCCGGGTATATGAATCTGCCTAAAGACAGCCAGCAAACATTGAATGCCTATCTGCAGGCAGTCACTCCAAAGGCAGATGAGCCAAAGGAAGTAAATTACTGGCATAATGCGCCCAAGTTTTTTGTAAGCCTGATGAAAACCCTATGGGGAGATCACGCTACAGATTCCAATAACTGGGGGTATGATTGGCTGCCAAAGTGGGATCGCAGTTACGATATGCTGGCCTATTTTGAGCGTATGCAGCAAGGCAAGGTAAACGGTTACATTGCGCAGGGCTTTAACCCGCTTGCGGCCATGCCGGATAAAAACCGTATGCGTGATGGCTTGGCCAAGCTGCGTTTCCTCGTCACCATAGATCCGCTGGATACAGAAACGTCCAATTTCTGGCAGGATGAGGGCATTTACAATGATGTAAGGCCCGAAGATATCCAGACAGAAGTTTTCCGTCTGCCTTCTTCCTGTTTTGCAGAAGAAAACGGTTCGGTCGTCAATTCCGCACGTTGGTTACAATGGCATTACGCCGGCACGCAGCCACCGGGAGAGGCTTGGAATGACGGGCGCATTCTGGGCACCATCTTTACCAAGCTACGGGCCCTGTATGCGAAGGAAGGCGGTGTATGCCCGGAACCTGTTCTGAACATGCAGTGGAATTATCAGGATCCAGAAGACCCCACGCCGGAGGAAGTGGCGAAGGAAGCCAACGGTTATGCCTTGGCGGATATTCAGGATGCCACAGGCAAGGTGGTTGCCAGAAAAGGGGAGTTGTTGCCTGATTTTTCCGTGCTGAAGGATGATGGCACAACAGCCAGTTATTGCTGGGTGTTTGCGGGTTCATGGACAGAAGCCGGCAACCAGATGGCTCGGCGCGATAATACGGATACAGGCCTTGGCAATACGCCGGGTTGGGCGTGGGCTTGGCCTGCAAACAGGCGCTTGCTTTACAATCGTGCATCGTTGGACCCGCAAGGGCGTCCGTGGGATCCACGCCGCAAGATTATTGAATGGAATGGCCAGCGTTGGGGTGGGGCAGATGTGCCTGATTACCCACTTACATCTCCACCGGGCAGCGGTGTTGGGCCGTTTATTATGCAGAGTGAAGGTGTCGGCCGTCTGTTTGCAGGGGCATCGTTGGTGGATGGGCCTTTCCCCGAACATTATGAACCCACAGAAAGCCCGGTATTGGCCCCTGCGTTGGGCAGTAAAGTAAGGCACAACCCGGTGGCTAGGCAGTTTGCCGATGAAATACCGCGTATGGGCAATCCTTCCGAGTTTCCATATGTGGCCACAACGTACTCTATTACAGAGCTATTCCGGCACTGGACAAAACATTCACACCTCAATGCTATTATGCAGCCTGAGCAGTTTGTTGAAATTGGCGAACGTCTGGCTAGCAAGCTTGGTGTTTCCGCAGGTGATACGGTGCGGGTATCTTCCCGCCGAGGGTATATTGAGGCCAAGGCCGTAGTTACCAAACGGCTCAAACGCCTGAATGTGATGGGGCAAGAGGTCGATCAGGTTGGGGTGCCCTGCCACTGGGGCTTTAAGGGCGCCACACGTAAGGGCTTTTTGGCCAATACGCTGACGCCGGCCATGGGCGATGCAAATTCTCAAACGCCAGAATTCAAGGCCTTTCTTGTTAATGTTGAAAAAGTCTGAGGTGCGCTGATGAGCATGCAGTCACAGGACATCATTCGCCGTTCCGCCACCAATGGGCTTACACCATCACCTCAGGCACGGCGGCATGAGCAGGAAGTTGCCAAGCTGATAGACGTTTCCCTCTGCACGGGGTGCAAGGGGTGTCAGGTTGCCTGTTCGGAATGGAATGATCTACGAGATGAGGTTGGTCACAACGTAGGGGTGTATGATAACCCCGCTGACCTAACAGCAGAAACATGGACCGTCATCCGCTTTGATGAGGTGGAGGATGAAGGCGGTAAGCTGGAATGGTTGCTGCGCAAAGAAGGCTGTATGCACTGCGAGGACCCGGGCTGCCTGAAGGCGTGCCCAAGCCCTGGTGCTATTTTGCAGTTTGCCAATGGCATTGTGGATTTTCAGTCTGAACAGTGCATTGGCTGTGGATACTGCATTGCGGGCTGCCCGTTTGATATTCCGCGTATCAACCCAAAAGATAACAAGGCCTATAAATGCACCTTGTGTGCAGATAGGGTTGCCGTAGGGCAGGAGCCCGCTTGCGTAAAAACCTGCCCAACCGGCGCTATATCTTTTGGTTCCAAAGCGGAAATGAAGGATCTGGCGCAAACCCGCGTGGAAGACCTGAAAAGCCGTGGGCATGAAGGCGCAGGATTATATGATCCACCGGGTGTAGGCGGTACACACGTTATGTATGTGCTGACGCATGCCGATAACCCAACCCTTTACCATAGGCTACCAGCCGAACCTCATATCAGCCCGGTTGTGCGTGGCTGGAAGGAATGGCTGAAACCGGTGGGTGCGCTGGGCTTTATTGCCACATTGGCTGGGGCTTTTGCGCATTACATGGCTGTTGGCCCCAATACTACAGATGAAACGGCACCGGAGGTTCCTGAAAAGGAACTGGTAGAGGCTGGCGAAAAAACGGACCAAAACGGGAGGGATGCGTAATGGATACTAAAAATCTTGTTCTGCGCACAAAGTTTATGGACCGGCTCTGCCATTGGACAATGGTTGCCTGTTTTTTTCTGGTAGCGCTTTCTGGAATCTCGTGGTTTTTCCCTAGCCTGAACTGGCTTGGTTATGTGCTCGGGCCACCGCAGATGGCACGGCTGCTGCATCCGTTTCTCGGTATTACAGTTTTTGTATTGCTGATGTGCATGTGCGTGCGCTTTGTACACCATAACCTGTTTGTGCGTACGGATATTACGTGGTTTCGCCATATTGTTGATGTGCTGATGAACAAGCATGGCGAAAAATTGCAGATTGGCAAATACAATGCCGGGCAAAAAATACTGTTCTGGGGCATTATGTCACTTATCAGCCTGCTGCTTGTAAGTGGGTTAATGATCTGGCGTGCTTATTTTGCCATGTATTTTCCCATCCCTGTGGTGCGGCTGGCTTTGCTGGCGCATTCTGTTGCCGGGCTTGGGCTTATTCTGCTGGTGCTTGGGCATATCTATATGGGCATATGGGTGCGGGGTTCTATTGGGGGCATGGTTACAGGCTACGTATCCCGTGCATGGGCACGGCAGCATCATGATCGGTGGTATGAAGAGGAAGTATTACCTGCTGAAACATCTTCTGCAAAACGGCCACACTAATGCGTTCTGAAACCGATATTGTTCCGCTGGATAAACGCACACCCGGCGTGCAGGCTATTGAGCCACTGATTTTTCCGGTGTTGGAAGCTGTATATACACGCAGGGAAAAACGGCTCCGCTTGTTGGCAGAGCAACTGGGTGAAGCGGAGGGAGGATATTTTAAGTTCCTCTCTTATCTTGTGGAAGCGCAGCAGATTTTAAAACATATGCCACTTGGTGCGGCAGATGTTTCTGCTATTCGTGCGGTGCCCAAACAAGGGTGCGATCAAGATCACCTTGAAAAGCTGTTGCTGGAAATACCATCATGGCAACAGGCGTTTTTATTTTTGGTGCAGCAGGTGGGCTGTGTTGTGCCAGAAACAACGCGCACAATGTTAGAAAAGTGTGGGCAGGATATTCCAGATTTAACAAAGCAGGCTGCCAGCTTGTTGTGTGGAGAGTATGCACAGGTTGATGCGGGGGTGGCCGTTATACTCTGGGCTGCTCTGTCTGTTTGTTGGGCACAGGCTGTAGAACAAGATCAGAAACATATTCAGCAGGAACAACTTGTTGGAGAAGCCAGAGTATGCCCCTGTTGTGGTGCTCAGCCGGTAGCTAGCCTTGTATTGGGGGGAGACCGTGAGGGGCTGCGTTACCTTCAATGCAGTTTGTGTGAAACACGTTGGCACAGGGTGCGTAGTATCTGTGTGGAATGTGGTGCATCTGCTCATCTTGAACACTGGGTATTTGAAGATTTGAAAGCTCCTGTTCAGATAGAAAGTTGCGGAGATTGCAAAACATATCTGAAGGTTTTGCGGTTGGATTATGATCCAGAACTAGATGCACTTGCGGATGATCTGGGTAGCTTTGCTTTGGATACAGCCGTAGAGCAGCAGGGCTTTGCACGCGCAGGTTTAAATCCGTTCTCATTTCCGGGGTAATGGCTGTATGGTTGGTTCTTTATTAGCCTCAGCTGTTTCAGAACAAAAATGTACGGTGCCAGAGATGGTGGCGTATGATGAAGCACAGGCTCTTCTTGCAGCCTGTACGCAAAATATACCGTTACTTGCACCAGAATTTGTATCTATCTCGCAGGCATGCGGTCGTGTTCTTGCCGAGGATATAAGGGCAGAGGTGCCACGCCCCGAAGCTGATATCTCAGCAATGGATGGGTATGCATTCCGCTGTGCAGATATGGAAAAGGCGGGTGATATAGGTTTGCCTCTTTCTGGGCAAATCGTAGCGGGGGACACTCCACCACCTTTGGAACAAGGTGTTGCATATAGCATTCTAACAGGTGCGCGCATTCCTGCTGGGGCCGATTGTGTTGTGGCTCAGGAACGCACATCCATAATGAACGGACATGTGCATTTGCTGGAGCAGAATGCCAGAAATGGTTTGAATATTCGGCGGAGTGGGGAAGAGTTTTGTAAAGGTGACATGTTGCTTGGGCGTGGCCAAAGGCTGGATTGGCGGCATCTGCCCCTATTGGCGCACCAAGGTAAGGAACAAGTAGCTGTCTATAAACGTCCGAAAATTTGTGTTGTGGCTAATGGAGCAGAGTTTGGTGCAACAGCAACGGATTGCCGCACGGAGCTGAATACGCAGCTATTAGCAACAATGCTGCAAAATGAAGGTGTATTGGTCACGCGTTGTGTGTGTAGATCAGATAGTGAAGAGGATTTACACAAGCTGCTTCATCAGTGTGCGCAGGAAGCTGATATTCTTATCACCACAGGCGGTATTTCTGTTGGGCAAACCGATCATGTTCTGCCTGTTCTCAGCCAAATGGGTGCCACGTGTCTTTTTCGACGCGTTAAAATGCGCCCCGGCAAGCCCATGACAGTTATGCAACTAGGCCAGAAAATGGTGTTCTGTTTGCCGGGAAACCCAGGGGCTGCAGCTATATGTGCGCAACTGTTCGTTGTGCCATTTTTGCATGGTCTGACTGGCGCAAAGCAAGGGGAAAATGCAAGTAAGCCTATAGAAGGAAAAAGCAGTTTTTCTTATGTTGCGGCAACAGATACAACCTGCTTTTTGCCAGTACATTTTACGGAAAATAGGGGAGAAAACCTTATAAACCTTGTGCGGTCTGTTGGAGCCTCTGATATTCTGTGCCTCACACGGGCTAGCGGTCTTCTCAAAGTCTCGGCTGGTCAATCCTTGCAGGATGGAGATGTCTGCGAGGTCATACCTTTTACAGTTTAGTTTATACTTTCAACGCATAAGCGTGTTTACGGATATATGCTGCAATAGCCATTGTATCATTCAGATCCAGAAGAGTGAGAGTATCTGGAACATCTGGTATGTTGGGCTTGTCTGATGCGATAGCAACAATGCCCGGTGTTTGTGGGTATAAAGGGTCTTTTCCTATAATGGGCCTCCATACTTCCAGGCAGATAGGTACGGTTACATGAAAGCCTTCTACCAACACCAGATCAACAGCCTGCATGCTCTGAAGTAGGTCAGATATGGTGGGTAGGCTATTACATTCATGCTGAAGCACCCATCGTTCCGGGGTGGCGAGCATAACTTCTGTTGCACCATTTTGTCTGTGCACAAATGTATCTTTACCTGGTTTGTCCATATCTACACCATGATGCGTGTGCTTGATGGTTGAGACACGCAAACCAAGATGACAAAATGCAGGAAGTAATCGTGATATCAAATGCGTTTTGCCAGACCCACTACGGCCGATAATGCCAAAAATAAGCTGTGTACGTTGAGATATCATGCTTGCAAAACCAATGAGAGATCTAAAAGATCCTTAGATTTTAGAATGTGCAAAACGTAAAAACTAGAATTAACAAGAAAGATATTTTAAAAATGGCGGAACAAGCATGAAAATAGCAGGATTGGTGTTGGCTGGCGGACAGGCTAGCCGGATGCATGGGCAGGATAAGGCCTTTTTGGATACGGGAAAGGGTCTTGCCTTAGATTGTGTTTTTGCACGATTGCAGCAGGAGTGTAGTGCTGTAGCCATTAGCGCTAATGGTGATCCCGCACGGTTTGGTGCATGGGAATGTCCTGTTTTGCCAGATAGCCTATACAATGTAGGGCCACTGGCAGGCGTGTTAAGCGGCTTGGAATGGGCAGAAAACAATGGGTACAATACGCTTATAACAATACCGGTAGATACGCCGTTTACTCCAGCGGGGCTTGTGGATGCACTTATGCCTGCACCTTCGTATGCACGTTGTGGGGGGCAGTCTCATCCATTAGTGGCAGCATGGCCTGTTTCCGCTAGGCCTGTATTGGCAGCGCAGTTATCTTTTCTGACACAGGAGAACAAAAAGCATCAAACACGTGTGCGCACATTAGCAAATACCTTGGGGGCGCGTGCTGTAGATTTTCCTTTAGTAGAGGGAATGGATCTTTTTATGAATATCAATACGCCGCAAGATCTCATGCTTGCGCAAAAATATTGCGCTTCTGTGTGTAATGCTGATGCTGCAAAAGGCAATGGATGATGGCAGAAGATATCCCCTTTCCTGTAGCTTTGTCGTACGAAGCAGAACGGATAAGCTGGCAGCAAGGCGATGACATTGCGATTAGTGTGCGAGAGTGCAGTACGCTTATGGCCGCAGAAGAAGTGCCTCTAGCTCTGGTATATAATGGCATTGATTACGCGGTTATGATGATAACACCGCATGATGTAGATGATTTTGTTGCAGGATTTTCTTTTACAGAAAATGTTATTTCTTCCTTTGTAGATTTACGACACATAAAAATAACGGCACAGCCTGATGGTTTGCGTGCTGATGTGCGGGTAAATGCAGATGCCTTGCGCAAGGTGTTGGCTCGTACGCGTCGTCCGATAGCTGGGCGGACAGGATGCGGAATTTGTGGTGCCGATATGGAGAGTATAACAAACCGCAACGTATGCGGTGTAAGCGGGCAGGAGCCTGATGCAAGTGCAATCCATAAAGCGCTGGAAAATTTACGGAGCCATCAAGTTTTAAATAAAGGCATAGGTATGCTGCACGCAGCAGCATGGTGTCTACCTAATGGCCATATTGTGCATGTGCGAGAAGATGTTGGCCGCCATAATGCGTTGGATAAACTGATAGGTTACGGGCTAAGGAATCAAGTAGATTTCACGCAGGGATTCTGTTTTTTAACAAGTCGCTGTTCTTATGAGATGGCGGCAAAAGCCATTGCTGCAGGTATGTCTGCCGTGGTGTCGCTGTCTGCGCCTACAGCACTTGCGGTGCGCACGGCACGTGCCGCAGGGTTGGTTCTCATTTCTCCAGCACGGTCAACCGGCATGTATGTGGTTTCTCCCGCCCCATAGAATTGAGAGAGTATCTGTTAGGGCGGGAGGAGCAATTGCTTACGCCAAGCCTTCTGCTTTAAGCGCTGCCTGTGTGGCGGGGCGGTTGAACACTTTGTTTCTGAGTGCACGTGCTTTGGGGTAAGCTGTCAAATCAATTTCCAAAGGTGTCGCCCAGCTTAAAATTACGGCCATAAGAGCATCTGGCTGACTAAAACCAGCAGGAAGCAAATAGTCAGTGCCATTGCTTTCCAGCAATTGCTCAAGTTGCTCCAACCGCCGGATGACTGTTTTCAGGCAAAGTGCATGTGTGGTGTCAGATAGATCTGGGGTAAAGAGCATGCCAAAGGCACTGTGTACGTCTTCACAAAAACCCAGAGCTTCCAGCATGCGTGAGCGATCTAATGAACCTTCTGCAGGCCGAAAGGCCGCAATATCAGAAAGATTCCCAATGTAGGGTAAAATAGCTACGTTCTGTGTAAGCACCACACCGGGTGAAATTTCGATGGCAGGCACAGCACCGCGTGGGTTGATCTTGAGATAATCTTTACCGT
The DNA here is from genome assembly GCF_004014775.2 of Acetobacter oryzoeni. Lineage (NCBI taxonomy): Bacteria > Pseudomonadati > Pseudomonadota > Alphaproteobacteria > Acetobacterales > Acetobacteraceae > Acetobacter > Acetobacter oryzoeni. The sequence goes on along the minus strand of NZ_CP042808.1, from coordinate 1,463,340 downwards.
CTTCCAATGTCTTGGTTTTTAAGTCCACTTTTTCCAGACCAAAGGGAAGGCGTGTTTCGTTGAGAATAATATGAGAGGCTAAAGAGCACGCACCCGGAGTGTAATATAATTTTATCATAGTGTTTTTGTCCTTTTTATTGGGTTTCTGTCACGCATAATTCGACTTCAACATATTAACGGCTATTTCTGTCCAGCGTTCATCTTCTTATTTTGAATTATTATGAATGCCTCATATGCCGCATGAAAGATTTTGGTTTTTCAGGCTCTTGCGGAACATCTGCGATATTGATACAGAGGCTCCGTTCATTGGGGAGTAGCCACCCTCTATTACAAGAGGGGTCTTCGTCAACACACTTGGTCAGTCGACCATGGCGGAGACAGCGTTTTTTAAAAAACGCCCAGCAAGACCAACGGCATTATCGCTTCCGCTGTGGCCGGGGGGCGATGCATGCTGTTTTGCGTTTTGCGGCCCTTGGACTTGCTCATGACTGGTATTTTCACACTCGGTGTTCTGGGGCTTTCCCTTTCTGTGGATGCTTTTGCAGCCGCGGTTGGTAAGGGTGCCAGTGCCAAACATGCACGTTGGAACGATGCCTTGCGTATTGGTGCTGTGTTTGGTTTTTTTGAGGCCATTACCCCTGTTGTGGGCTGGGTGCTTGGGCTGGCCCTAAGCACATGGATTGCCGCAGTGGACCATTGGATAGCCTTTGCACTGCTGTGCGGCATAGGTGGCAACATGATCCGCCTGGCCATGAAAGATGAACCAGAAGAAGAGGCGCAAGCTGAACAGCCCAAAACTGCAAGCCGTGGTGTGTTGGGGCTGATTGGAACAGCCTTGGCAACCAGCATAGATGCAACCGCGGTAGGGGTTAGCTTGGGTGTTATGCAGGTGAATATTTTATCAGCTTGCTTGGTGATTGGCGCCGTTACCACGGTTATGGCAACGGCAGGAGTTATGCTGGGCCGGCACGCCAGTGTATGGATTGGCCGTTATGCAGAAATCTGTGGCGGAATAGCTCTGATGCTTATTGGCTGTTCGATCCTATACACGCACCTTACCTCTGCCACGGGGTAAGGTAAAAAGTTAACCACATGCCGCAGCGGCAGCGCGGATACCTGCGGCAGTCATGCCAGCCGTCAGCCGGGATGTTTGATCAATATCGACTAAAGGGTTGCGCGCAATATACAGCAACCCTTCTAAAGCTGTTGTTAAAACAGCGGCTGCAATAAAATCCATGCGTTCAGGAGATGTGTTTTTCATGGGGACCACCCTGAGCAGATTTTGCTTCAGGTCATCCAGCATTTCTCGTGTTTCACTCATATTAAAGAGCTTGGCTCTGATATGATGCTGATTGAGCTCTAAAAAATGTGGTGCACCATGAATACTTAGAAGCTCCCGAAAAGCCGCATACTGACTTTTCTGAAGCATAGTATCCAGATTATTTTCTTCGCTACGTGCCAGACGTGCGGCATCTCTTACGCGCTGTGCAACTTTTACGAGGATAATATCAAAGATGGTTTCTTTGGTTTTATAATAATTATAGAAACTTCCCGGTGAGACATTGCTAAGGGCAACAATGTCTCTTACCGTTGCTGCATCCAAGCCGATACTAGAAAAAACTTTCCATGCAGCGCTTTCAAAGGCGTCTTGCTTGAATGCGCGCGTCATTTCGCGTTTTTGAGAAGCGCGATAGGACTTTTTGGGTCTGGTTGTTGTTGGTTTAGCCTTGGTAACGGGCTTTTGCGGGTGGTCCGTCAATTTTTTACAAACTCCAGTGTCCTTCTCGCCCTTTGTTTACAGTAAAATTCTCCTATCTGAAAGCGGCAATAAAATAAGATTTAAAAAAGAGATATTTTTTCAATACATCATAGAATAAAATGGAATATTTAAGTAAACAAAAATAAAAAACTAAAATAAATTATGCCTGAAAATCAAAAGAATACGTAAGATTTATGCATTATTGTGGTTCTTTCCAATCATTAACATTTAAATAACCTTTTTGACCATGATCCATTTTACGAAATTCATCATTGAGAACAGCGTTTTGGGCTGATGTTGGAAGCATGGCAAAGCCTCGTGATGAAAAATCATTTCTGGAAGCCAGAATTTTTCTTACTTCTGTATCAAACTCATCAAAGGAGAGGCGGCCATCATGGTTGGTATCGGCATCGTTAAAATCTTTTTGCCGATCTTGTTCAGAATAAGCGCTGGAGATGGTTTCTGCACAAAGTTTTCCGGGGCAGAAATTAAAAATAATGACAGATATTGCAATAATTTTTTGAGGAAGATTATGCCAGCGGCATAGATCAAAAAATCTATGAAAATCAGGATGTTTTATAGCTATAAAGGAAAAGTTTCTTTTCACAAAAACATTTGCCTGCATGTTGTGCCTAAGCTCCTTATTTTAGCAGAATGAAAGGGACTTGTGCGACAAATCTTAAAAAATGAATAACATGTCAAGTTAGTATTTTTTCGAATACAGCACTATTTTGGTTCTTATTTTCTTTATGAATAGGAATTATCGTCAAAAATTGTTTTTAATGAAACTTATTTGCAAAGAAATAATACCAATAAGACGGTAATTTCATCAATTTAAAGTTGACGTGTTATTCGATTTTTGTCTTCCTGCACAAAGCGCATTGCGGTGCATGCACATGTTTCAGAAATCTGTTCCGTAAATGCGCGTTGCTTGCGCACGGTCACCCTAATGGCCACGAGGTCGGGAGAGAACTTACATGACTATAAAGCTGCACGACATGACACAGGTCATGCAGGAGACAACACGGAAAGGTGTTGGGAGTTCTCGATGGCAAAGGCCGGTTTACAAACACTTTCTGCCGCCTTGTAATCATGCCTGCCCTGCGGGGGAAGATATTCAGGGGTGGCTGGCACATGCGCAGGCCGGAGATTACGAAAAAGCATGGTACGCACTTACCGACAATAACCCGATGCCCGCCGTGCATGGCAGGGCCTGCTATCACCCATGCGAAGGTGCATGTAACCGAGGCAGCTTGGATGATGCAGTTTCCATTCATGCTGTAGAGCGTTTTTTGGGTGACTTGGCAGTGCAGAATGGCTGGCATTTTCAGTCTGCGGCACCTACAGGCAAAAAAGTACTGGTTATAGGCAGTGGACCAGCAGGGCTTTCCTGTGCCTATCACCTTGCCAGGTTAGGGCATCAGGTTGAGATATATGAGGCAGCAGCAGAGCCGGGTGGAATGATGATGCATGGCATCCCCGCCTACAGGCTGCCGCGCCAGCCTCTTAAAGATGAAATTGCCAGAATAACATCCATGCCGGGCGTTACATTGCGTTGTGGTATGCGGGTTGATGACGTTGCGCAGGCGCGTCAGCAAGGTGGGTTTGATGCCGTATTTGTGGCTGTCGGTGCCCAGTTGGCTAACCATCTTAATATCCCGGCAACGGACGGCAAGAAGCTGGTGGATGCTGTCAGTTTGCTGGATGAAGTGAGTAAAGGTGAAAAGCCCCAGCTAGGCCGCACCGTTGCAATTGTTGGTGGTGGCAACGTAGCAATGGATGCCGCCCGCACAGCAGAACGCTTGGGCGCCCAAGATACGGTTTTGATTTTCCGTTATGACCCCCAGCACATGGAAGCCCTGCTGAGTGAGGCTGAAGCTGCTTTTGCTGAAGGGGTTAAAATTGAATGGCTGAGCGTTGCTGACCATTTTGGTGCAGACGGGGTAACGGTTGAAAAAGTGACCATGAATCCAGATGGCAGCGTAACCCCTACAGGGCAGACCGCGCATTTGCCTGCAGATGCAATGGTTATGGCTGTTGGGCAACATAGTGATCTGGCATTGCTCAAAACAGCGCCTGCTATCAGCATAAATAAAGATGATACCGTTGCGGTAGATGCCTCAACCCTCATGACCGGGCAGGAAGGTATTTTTGCAGGAGGAGACTGCATAGGTGGTGCACGCACCATGACAACCGCAACAGGCCATGGCAAACTTGCTGCGCGTGCTATCAATGCTTATTTGGCCGGGCAGCGTTATGTGCATCCCGCAGCGCATCCTCTTGTTTCATTTGATATGCTGCATCTGCCAGATTACGCGCAGGCAGACCGAAGTAAACAGCCAGAGCGCCCCTTAACGGAGCGTGCCGGGTTTGATGAAATATTCGCCGGTTTGGATGAAAAAACAGCACGTTATGAAGCCGGTAGATGCCTTTCCTGCGGTAACTGTTTTGAATGTGACAATTGCTATGCATCCTGCCCAGAGCAAGCCATTACACGGCTAGGACCGGGGAAGGGATATGCCGTTGCCATGGATATGTGCACAGGCTGCGCTGTTTGCGCAGAACAGTGCCCCTGCCATGCCATTGAGATGGACCCAGAACCTGTAGAGGCTACGCCACCCAAGGGAAGTTTGGGTGAGCCCGTTATGCCAACACGCTTCAAGGTGCGTGCATAAAATGGAGAATGTCATGACCGAACAACTCCAGACAATGGATGGCAATACATCTGTTGCGCATATTGCTTACCGTGTGAACGAAGTCTGTGCGATTTACCCTATCACGCCCTCATCCCCCATGGCGGAACTGGCAGATACGTGGTCTGATCAAGGTGTGCAGAATATCTGGGGTGAAGTGCCCGTTGTGCAGGAAATGCAGGCAGAAGGCGGGGCAGCCGGGTGTGTGCATGGTGCTTTGCAAACCGGGGCGCTTACCACAACATTTACGGCCTCTCAGGGCCTTATGCTCATGCTGCCCAACATGTTCAAAATTGCAGGTGAGCTGACATCAACAGTTTTCTATGTAGCTGCGCGCGCGTTGGCAGCGGGTGCTTCCTCCATTTTTGGTGATCACCAGGATATTATGGCCACTCGCACAACAGGGTTTGCCATGTTGGGGGCGGGTTCTGTGCAGGAATCCCATGATCTGGCGCTGGTTGCACAGGCCGCTACTCTGGCTGCGCGTATTCCCTTTATCCATTTTGCAGATGGTTTTCGCACATCACACGAATACAACAGCCTTGTTGTGGTGTCGGATGATGTCATTCGCCAGATGATAGATGATCGGCTGGTGCATGCACATCGGCAACGTGCGCTTAACCCGGAACATCCATTCATTCGTGGTACCTGGCAAAACCCGGATACCTATTTCCAGACCAGAGAAGCCGTTAATCCATTTTATGAGCGCGTACCTGCCATTGTGCAGGATGCCATGGACAAGTTTGCGTCTCTTACGGGGCGCCAATATAGCCTGTTCCATTATACAGGTGCGCCAGATGCTGAACGCGTGGTTATTTCCATGGGGTCAGGTTCCGAAGTTGTGCGGGAAACTGCAAAATGGCTGAACGCACAGGGGGAAAAAGTAGGCGCATTGCAAGTGCGTTTGTTCCGCCCGTTTTCTGCAGAACATTTTCTAAAAGCCTTGCCCCCAAGTGTAAAATCTATTGCAGTGCTAGATCGCACCAAAGAACCCGGTGCCCCTATGGAACCACTGCATGCAGATGTTGTAAGCGTGTTGGCAGAAGGGGTGGGGAATGGTCAGTTCTCACATATGCCGCGCGTTATTGGTGGGCGGTATGGGCTTTCTTCGCGTGATTTCAACCCGGCCATGGCACGGGCCGTTTTTGATGAACTCAAAAAACCAACACCCAAGAACCACTTTACAGTGGGTATTATTGATGATGTTTCCCATACAAATCTGGAGTATGATGAAACCTTCGATATAGAACCAGAAGGCACTGTGCGCTGTCTGTTTTATGGTTTGGGTGCTGATGGCACGGTGGGAGCCAATAAAAACAGTGTTAAAATCCTGAGTGAAAAACCGGGATGGTATGCGCAGGCCTATTTTGATTATGACTCCCACAAATCTGGAGGGGAAACGGCATCTCACCTTCGGTTTGGGAAATCTCCTATTCAGGCACCTTACCTTATCCGACATGCAGATTTTGTTGCCTGTCATAAGTTCGATTTTCTGTTCCGGCGCGATATTCTGGGTGCCGCCAATAACGGGGCCACGTTTCTGCTGAACAGCCCCTATGCGGCAGACAAGGTTTGGGAACAGCTACCACGCAAGGTGCAGGATCAGATTGTCGATAAAAAGCTGCGGTTTTTTGTTATTGATGCGTCAGACGTTGCGCTAAAGCTTGGCTTGGGGCCACGTGTTAATACCATTTTGCAAACTTGCTTCTTCCATCTCTCCAATGTTTTGCCACCGGATGAAGCTATTTCTGAAATCAAAAAGTCCATTCAGAAAACCTATGGTGCAAAGGGTGATAGTGTTGTGCAGCTCAATTTCCGTGCAGTGGATGCCGCTGTAGCGGCCCTGCATAAAGTTGCTGTGCCAGCCAAAGCTGATGGCACTTTGCCTATGCCACCGGTTGTGCCTGTATCTGCCCCGTTGTTTGTGCAGCAGGTTACGGCAGAAATTATGGCGGGCAGGGGAGAGAGTATTCCTGTAAGCCGTATTCCGGCAGACGGCACTTTCCCCGGAGGCACAACCCAGTACGAAAAACGAAATATTGCCGTAGAAGTGCCAATCTGGAACCCGGATACGTGCATTCAGTGCGGGCAATGTAGTATTGTATGCCCACACAGTGTGATCCGAGCCAAGACATACGAAGACAAAGATCTAGCAGGCGCTCCAGAAAGCTTTAAATCAGCGCCAGTCAATGCACGAGGGTATCCAGATTCCCGCTTTACGCTTCAGTTTTATGTAGAAGACTGCACAGGTTGTGGCGTGTGTGTTGAAAACTGCCCAGCAATCAGCCCGGATGGTGAAACGCGCGCCATTAACATGGGCGAAAAATTGCCTATTCTGGAACAGGAACGCGGGAATATCGCGTTTTTTGAACATTTGCCAGAAGTGGATCGGGCTGCGATTAACGAAGCCAACGTGCGTGGTGTGCAGTTTCTGGAACCGCTGTTTGAATTTAGCGGTGCTTGTGCAGGATGTGGTGAGACACCATACCTGAAGCTGATCTCCCAACTTTTTGGAGATAGGTTGCAAATTGCCAACGCCACAGGCTGTTCGGCCATTTATGCGGGAAATACACCGGCACATGCATGGAAGGCCAATGCGCAGGGGCGTGGGGTTGCATGGTCGAACTCATTGTTTGAAGACAATGCGGAATTCGGCCTTGGTTTCCGTCTGGCGGCAGATAAACAGGAATCTCTGGCACGGCAATTGCTGCAAAAACAGGCTGATATTGTGGGGCAGGATCTGGCAACGGCTATCCTGAACGCGCCACAGATTACAGAAAGCGAATTTGCGCTCCAACGTGCGCGTGTAAGTGCGCTGCGAAGCAAGCTGGAGGCTGTTCATACACCTGATGCTGCCATGTTGCTTTCTGTGGCGGATTTTCTGATCCGGCGTTCCATCTGGATTGTTGGGGGCGATGGCTGGGCATACGATATTGATTACGGCGGCCTGGACCATGTGTTGGCGCAAGGGCGTAATGTAAACGTGATTGTGCTGGATACAGAGGTGTATTCCAACACGGGTGGGCAATCCTCCAAAGCCACTCCATTGGGGGCAGCAGCCAAATTTGCGGCAGGTGGCAAACGTGTGCCGCGTAAGGATCTGGCCTTGCAGACCATTGCTTATGGCAATGTGTATGTGGCCCAGATTGCGCTGGGGGCCAACCCGGAGCAGGCTATTATCGCAATGCGAGAAGCCGAGGCGTATGAGGGGCCATCTCTTATTCTGGCGTATTCGCAGTGTATTGCGCATGGCATAGATATGCGTACGGGTATGAAGCAGCAGGCACGTGCTGTGGCATCGGGGTATTGGCCATTGTTCCGGTTTGATCCCACCATGCGCAAAAGTGGGCTTAATCCGTTCCGGCTTGATTCAACCCGCCCACGTATTCCGTTGGAAGATTATGCGTATCGTGAACTGCGTTATAAAACCCTTACCCGTACGCATCCAGAAAGTGCCGCACATTTGTTGCATCAGGCGCAGGCAGCCGCCAACGAGCGCTACCGGATTTACGAAGATATGGCCGCCCGTGATGGCAGCCGCTTCCTTCCCCATTGGGAAGATGTGAACTGAGGCGATTACGGGAGCATTATGGCAATGGATATTCGTACAAACTATCTTGGGCTGGAATTGCCTCACCCTGTTGTGGCTTCGGCATCGCCTCTTACGGCAGATTTGGAAGGGATTTTGCGTCTGGCAGATGCCGGGGCTTCCGCCATTGTTATGGCCTCGGTGTTTGAAGAGGATATTCAGGCGCAGGAACTGGCAGAAGCTGCATTGTGGGAAACAGGAGAAAATTCCCAGCCAGAAGCAGCAGGGTATTTCCCCGCGATGCATCATGCCTCTCCGTTGGATGGAAGGCTGGCTGTGCTGCGAAGTGCAGCAGAAAGAGCTGGTGTGCCTATTATTGCCAGCCTGAATGGCTGCACACCAGCAGGATGGTTGCGCTTTGCCAAGGATATGGAGCAGGCAGGAGCGGCGGCCATAGAATTGAACTTCTGGCATGTGCCAACCAACCCAGATGAAACGGGCACGCAGGTGGAAGAGCGCTGTATACAGGTGCTGCGTGATGTAAAGGCACAGGTTAAAGTGCCGGTAAGCGTTAAGCTTTCTCCCTTTTTCAGCTCCCCGGGGAATATGGTGAAACGCCTATCAGAAAATGGAGCAGGCGGTATTGTTCTGTTCAATAGTTTTTACGAGCCCGGATTACGGTCATTAACAGAGAGTGCAGAAGTGGATTTTGTTCCGAGTTCTGCATATGAATTACGGTTACCGCTTATGTGGGCAGCACTGCTTTCAGAACGTTGTCAGGCTGATCTGGCAATTTCCGGCGGGGTCCATTCCGGTATGGATGTTGCCAAATGTCTCTTGGCTGGTGCTGATATCGCTATGGTAACATCAGTTCTGCTGCAGAAGGGGCCGAACTATATCTCCATTCTTCTGCAAGAACTGCGGGAATGGATGTCTGAGCAGAATTTGGGCTCTGTAAAGGCATTCAAAGGCCGAATGGCAGCCAGAGGTACAGCAACCCAGGCAGAAGAGTTTTTGCGCACACAATACAGGCATATTTTATCTGCCCATATCACTGATATTAAACAGTAATTGCAAAGATGAATAAGATGAACAACATTCCTTCAAGCAAAACACAGATTTCGCAATATACGCATGATACTACAGAAATGCCTGTAAGTTCAGCACCAACCAGTCATCAGGCGTTTGAGCAATTGGTCTCACGCGCTGTTCAATTGCCGGGGCAGGTGCCTGTTGGTATTGTCTGGCCGTGTGAACAGCATGCCCTTGAAGGCGCAATGGATGCCGCTCAACAGAATATTATAGAGCCTGTTCTGATAGGGGATAAGGGCACAATCACATCTGTGGCGAAGGCAAGTGGTATTACATTAGATAAGACTGTTTTTATTGATGCGGCAACACCGGCAGAGGCTGCCCAGAAAGCAACGGCCTTGGTAAGGCAGGGGCGCGTAAAAGCGTTGATGAAAGGTAGCCTGCATACAGATATTTTTATGCACGCCATTGTTGAGGCGGATAGCGGATTACGTACCAACAGGCGTATTAGCCACGTGTTTTTGTTGGCTGTGCCCGGTTATGAGGATTTATTGTTTGTAACAGATGCCGCTATCAATATTTTCCCAGATCTGGATGTAAAGCGGGATATTGTTCAAAACGCGATAGATCTGCACAACGGGCTGGGTTTGGGTGCCCCGCGTGTTGCTATTCTTTCTGCAGTAGAAACAGTTAATTCCAAAATACCCGGCACAGTTGATGCCGCATGTTTATGCAAGATGGCAAAGCGTGGGCAAATACAAGGGGGTGTTCTGGATGGCCCCTTGGCTATGGATAATGCTGTAAATATTGAAGCTGCAAAAATAAAGAACATTGTCTCACCCGTAGCAGGGCGCGCGCAAATTCTGGTGGCTCCAGATCTGGAATCCGGCAATATGCTGGCCAAGAACATGATTTTTATGTCTGGTGCAGATTCCGCAGGAATTGTTCTGGGCGCAGCGGTTCCCGTATTACTTACTAGCCGTGCAAACAGTGTGCAGGCGCGTTTGGCGTCTATAGCCATTGGGGCGCTTTATGCTCATCATCTTGCCGGTGGGCAGGGCTGAAAATAGCCTTATAACAAGGAAGAGTATCCGTGCAGGATGTAGTTGTTGTTTTTAATAGCGGATCTTCAAGCCTGAAGCTGACGATTTACGCTTTCTCGGGCAAAGTAGATCCGCAAGTTCTGCTGCATGGAGAAATTGAGGAGTTCCCAGATCATTCTCAGTTTACGGCCAAAGATGTGGCGGGAAAGCTTCTTGCGCAGGAAAAATGGCCAGAAACGGGGCTGCATATTTTCAGCCACCTTTTTCATTGGTTTGAACAATATTCCGGCCAAGGGCGTGTACTGGCAGTAGGGCACCGGATTGTGCATGGCGGTGCAGAGTTTCTGCAGCCGGTTAAAATTACGCTGGATACGCTCAAGCAACTGGATAAACTCACACCGTTTGATCCGTTGCATCAGGCGGCTACGTTGGCTCCTGCAAAAGCTATTTTTGAAAAGCGGCCTGATATTTTGCAGGTGGCGTGTTTTGATACCACCTTTCACCAAACCATCCCGGAAATGGCGCGTTTGCTGCCTCTTCCGCGCCGTTATGCAGAGCATGGCATACGCCGCTACGGGTTTCATGGTATTTCATACAGTTATATTGCAGGCCGTTTGGCAGAGGTTGATCCTGCATTAGCGCAAGGGCGTACTATTGTTGCGCATTTGGGAAGCGGCGCCAGCCTGTGTGCATTGCGCCATGGTAAAAGCACGGAAACAACTATGGGGTTTTCCGCCCTTGATGGGTTAATGATGGGTACGCGCTGCGGTGCGATAGATCCGGGTGCTCTGCTTTACATGGTGCAGTCTGAAAAAGCAGATTGGAAAACGCTGGTCACCACGCTCTATCATCAATCGGGGTTATTGGGCGTTTCGGGTGTATCGTCCGATATGCGTATTTTGCGCGCAACATTGGCGCAAAGTCAGGATGCCTTACAGCGTAAGAATATTACAGAGGCGCTCGGGCTGTTTGTTTACAGGATTGTGCAGGAAATTGGTGCATTAACCGCTGTTATGGGTGGGCTGGACGGCATTGTGTTTACAGCAGGTATTGGTGAGCATGATCAGAATCTCCGTGCAGATGTCTGTCAGGCATTGGCATGGATGGGCGTGCAGATTGATGAAACCGCTAATGTGGCCCATGCGCCGGTTATCAGCAAAGCCAGTAGTAAAATAAAAATCCGTGTCATACCTACAAATGAAGAACTGCAAATATATCGCAGTGTTCTTCCTTTTCTTGATTCAGGAAAATAAAATTAAATATATTCCTGAGTCGAGAAAATAATTTTCGTAGAAGTTTGGATAATATTTCTGCATTCTATTTCCTGATAAAGGATTGGGAAAGGTATTTGTATGCCCCGTTGGGTATGGTTGGCCGGAAGTGTTCTGGCTGTTTCCGCTGTGGCCGCTGGCGTGCTGGTTGCTGGCCTACCACACTATAATCTGGCGCATATTGCATCAGATAAACTCAGTGCGTCACTTGGTCGCAAAACCCAGATTGAGGCTTTGCATGTGCGTTTTGGCCGATGGGTTACGGTAGATCTGGGGAATCTGCATCTGGCCAACATTCCCCAAGGCAGCCGCGCAGATATGATAACCCTGAAGCATCTGCATGCTCAAATTCTGCTTAGCTCTTTACTGAGTGGAGATATGCAGGCGCGAGATGTGAAAATTGATGGGTTTTCAGGCCTGTTCGAGCGTACGCCTGAACGTGAACCTAACTGGAGGTTCGGTAAAAAGGTCTCTTCAACGCCATCCAACCCCAAAGAACCAAGCGGGAAAGTATGGTTTCCTGGGCTACGTGATGCAACCATTACCGATAGTGAGGTTATTTATCGCTCTGCACATGGGCAGAGCTACGTAACGGGCCTTAAAGCGGTTACCTTGCATTCAACAAGCGACAGCACACCGTTGGTGATGGATGTAAACGGCACCTATAATGGTACGCCCGTAACATTACAGGCCAATATGCAGCCAATAGATGTTTTACGCCAAGCGGGTAAACCTTATGGAACCGATATCCATGCGGCATCAGGTGATTTATCGCTTCACCTAAATGGCACCATGACCGATCTGTTTGATTTTGATGGTATTGATGCAAAGCTGGATTTGCAGACAGCAACATCGCGCCCGATCATGGCTTTTGCTGGGGAGGCGGATAGCAAGATTACACAACCTGTTACGCTATCGGGCCACTTCACGCATAAGGGGGATGTGTGGCATCTTGACCATACAACCGGTTCGCTCAAGGAAAGCCCGATCCGCAGTGCAGATGTAACCTTTACAGAAGGTGCCACAGGGCAGCCTGATAAGGTTGCAGGCTCCATGGCGTTTTCTCGCCTAAACCTGAATGCCCTTTTGGGCGGCTCTTCCGAAAAACCCAAAACATCTGCAAACGGTATTGACGTGCCGCTACAGGTGCCTTTGAAGCCTGATCCGCTGATCAATGTGACACTTGCTGCAGATACGGTGCTGTATAATGCGCTTGTTTTTAATCAGGCGCAGATCAGTTTAAGCCAAATGCCTGGGCGTGTTGATGTCAGTTCTATGAAGTTAAACTGGCTTGGGGCCAGTATTCAGGCTTCGGGGCATTTATTGGCAGGTCAGAAAGGCACGCGTGTGCAGGCTACAGTGAATGTAGATAATGGGGATATTGACCAGTTCCGTAAGCAAGCAGGGTTTTCACCTTTTCCGGTAGGAGGAAAGCTAAATATTCGCGTGCTAACGCATGCAGATAATATCCAGACTTTGAATGAAGCTTCACGTTTAGCCAATGTCACGGCTGCCGTGGGCATGAATACAGGCACAATCTCTCAAGAAGTGATGGATATTGCGACAACCGATGTAGGGGCTCTCTTTCGCCAAAGTAAAGGCAAGGTTGGTGTATCATGTCTGCTGGGTGCGTTGGAAATGCACCAAGGCAAAGGCGTTGTGCAGCCATTGCGTATAAAATCAGATTCAGGAAGTATTGTAGGGAAAGCCGAGTTTGATTTGAACAAAAAAGCATTTGAGCTGGTTTTTGCCAGTAATGGTGCCAAAGGTATGCTGGCTATGGAAATTCCCGTTATGGTAAGCGGCTCTTTTAGCAGCCCACATGTAGGGGTAGCCAAATGGTCTGGCCGTGGACGAGAACTTTTGAAAGAAGCAGATATGGCGGCACTTTTACCTCCTGAACTCAAAAGCTTTACGGCTGGTTCAGCCTGTAGCCGTGGGACGAATGCAAAATAATGATACCAGAGACATCTGTTCCCGAACAAAAGCCAGAATTGGCTACAGGAACCCGCCCAGTGCTGGTGGCTCTGTTTGCCTGCACCCTTGTGTTGGGTGCGGTGTGGATTTTAGAACCTTTTATTCCCGCTCTTATTTGGGCTGGCACTATTGCGGTAACCATGTGGCCGTTGCTGTTGCGGTTGCAGGCATGGTTACACGGTAGCCGTAAAATGGCTATTTCCTGCACACTTTTGGTTGCTCTGGCCTTGTTTGTGCTGCCATTTTGGATGGCCGTTTCTACGGTGGTCAAGCATGCTGATGCATTTGGCCGGATTATTCCTTACATCAAGTCCTTAAAGTTACCTGACTTGCCAGAAAAGCTGCTCCATCTACCTATGGTAGGTGAGTATTTGGGTAAATGGTGGCAGCATCTGCAAAACATGAAGCCAATGGATATTGTGCAGCAGGCTGTGCCGCAACCAGACCAGATTATGCATTACCTTATGTCTTATGCAGGCAGTATTGGAATGCTTGCAGTGCAGTTTTTGCTAACTTTGATTATACTTACTGCATTTCTTGCAAAAGCTGAATACCTCATTACCACCTCAGAAAGGTTGGTAGGAACGTTATCCGGCAAGCGCGGGCAGGAAATGCTGGAACTGGCTGTGCGGACCATCAGGGGGGTGGCGCTAGGGGTTACTCTTACCGCTATTGTTGAAAGTCTGGTAGGCGGCGGCGGCATGTATCTTACAGGCGTGCCTTGGGCCAGTATTCTTACAGCGGTTACCTTTATGGCATGTCTATTGCAGGCAGGGCCGGGAGTTACACTTTTTCCTGCCGTTATCTGGGTTTACTTTGATAAGGGAATGGTATCCGCAATTGTTCTGCTTGCCATAACTTTCTTGACCATTTTTCTGGACAATATGCTGCGGCCTTATTTGATCCGCAAACAGGCAGATGTTCCGTTGGTTCTTATCATGATGGGCGTTATTGGCGGGTTGGCTGCCTTGGGTTTGGCTGGTATTTTTGTTGGACCGATGATCCTTTCCATTACCTATACATTGATTAAGCAATGGATGGAAAGTAATCAGGAAGCCTGATTGCAAAATTATACCCCCAATATCTGTGCATAAATATAAGATATTGGGGGAGTTTTAGGCTTATTTATTTGGCTTGGTGGTGAATACACAAGCGGCTAGAGTAATCATAACAACCTGCAAAATACCGCTCTGCACCGCATCTTTTTTATCTTGGTGCTGGACAGCCTTACGGCTACGTACGCCAGCAATTCCATGGCTGGCAATCAGGCTGAGCCCTAACCAAGGCCGATATGTTTTACCCCAACCGTCTTTACGCAGCAGGCAGAAACCAAGAATACCGACCAAGCCGGCAGACCCCATTGTAGCCAAATGAACAGATTTTTCTTGGCCATCCAGTTCCTTATCTTTGCTGCATGCTGCCATAGCGGTCCATGCTGCACTTAGGCCAATAGCTGTAGCTTTTAGAGTGGGAAATATACACTTTTTAATAAGACTCATAGAAATCTATCCTTCAGGCATCATCTTGATTCCATTAAGATTTGGGACTTCGATATAGAATTTGCAAGATTATCAAAGATACCCTGCCATGGCCTGAGGGCAGGGCAGAAGGTAAGGGCCCAAGTGGGGATGGAGTTTGCGCCATAAAGGGCAAAGCAGCGTAAACTACAAAAAATTATGTTGATAATGATTCTTAATAATGTATTTGTGCAACGTGTTCTACTTTAACCTACCTGAAAGAGAGCGTGGGCTTTCCGCATGAGGTTCGTAACTTTCTATATACGCATGTGCGGGGAGAGCATGGTGAAATCTTTTCTGCCCGAACGAGATACCGAGGGTAAGTATGTGGCCTGAATACATGATGTGGATTGCAACAGGAGCTACTGTTTTCGGGTGCTGTTTGCTTTATGCCACTTCGCGCAATCAATACGTATTTTCTGTGCCGCTTCATCCCAAAAGTTTATACAGAGCACTAGGGTGGGGGGCCCAGGCGCTTTCTTTTTGCTGTCTCTGGCAGATCAAAAGCGCAACAACTGCATTGTTCATGCAAATACTGTTGATGATACTTGTATGGCTTGTTTTTCCATTTGCTGTTGTTTTGCTGAAACAGCGGTAAGCATTTATGATGCCTAGATACACTTATACAAGCCAGAACTGGCTCTCCAAAGTTACAGCTGCTGTTGTTCCGGGTAATCTTCTTACATTTGGCCTTGTCGGGGTTATTGGTATTCTTTCCCATGCAGACAGTGATCCGCGTAAGGCATCTGCTCAGTTTTTAACGTGGCTAACGGTTTTGCTGTGGTGTACTATTTTGTCAACTTGCTTTTTATTTTCTAATGGCAAGCGTGCTTGGAATTACCTATCTGTTGCTGCCTTATGTGTTTGGGGCCTGTTTTTTGTTTTAAAGGCTCTATAGCATGAAAATACGTGCAGATATTGTGCAGATGTATCGGGATATCCACAGTTGGGTGGGTATTCTGGCGGGGTTGTTCCTGTTTGTGGCGTTTTACGCTGGAGGTATCAGCGTTTTTGAAGCCCCTCTACAAAATTGGCTTACAAAACCAGTTGTTTTGCCTGCTCCAGTAACTGTGGAGCAGGTGCCCGATCTTATGCAAAAAGCATTTGCGGCTTATCCTGAGGCACAGCAGGAATATACGGTTGTGCTGTCTCCTACGGTTTCTTTTCCTGCTAGGTTGATGTGGCCTGTGCATGCTGGGCAAAGGCATGCTGGCCCTGTGTATATGATAGCGGCTTCACTTGATGCAGAAGGGCATTTAGTGACGGCAAAACACAAGCCATCTGAAGTGGCTCATTTTATAGATGAGCTACACGAAAACGTAGGCTTGCCTGTTTTTATGCCTTACAGCAGATGGTTTATGGGCATTATTGCGCTGTTGTATGCTGTTGCGCTGGTATCTGGTGTAATTGCATTTTTACCTATGCTGGTAAAAAATATTTTTGCTTTACGGCTTATCCAGGGGGCATGGAAGAAATGGCTGGATATCCATAACCTTTTAGGTATTTTCAGCCTGCCTTTTCATATAATTATTGCGCTTTCATCTGTGCTTTTTGCTTATCATGGTTTGATTCATAATGTGCAAACCATCATGTTTTCAGCCCCAACGGCTTTTCATGATCGTCATGCACCTGCAGGACGTATGGGGCATCAGGCGGTTGCGCATTCTTTAACCCCTTCCATGCCGCCATCAGAAATTGTGCAGGCTTTACAAAAACAGGCCCCCGAGTTTGTACCTGATGTTTTGAATTACACGATAACAGATAAAGCAAAACAAACTTTATTCGTTATCGGGCATGATGAACACTATATGATGCGTGGCCCGGCAGGTGGTCTGGCGGAACTGGATCCAGCCTCTGGGAAAATACTTTCTGCAGAGTATATGCCGGGGCTCCAGTCGGCATCATTTAGCATTTTAACCACGCTGTTTGCGCTACATTTTGGAAGCTTTGGTGGGAATGCAGTTAAATTTGGATATCTGATATTAGGCTTTGCCGGAGCCTTTCTTTTTTATTCCGGCAACAGATTATGGTTGATATCTCGATATCGAAAAGAGCAGAAAAACGGGGCAACAGAACCAAGTAAGGGCACGAAATTTCTTACACGTATAACATATGGCTGTATTTTTGGCTGTATTTCAGGAATTTCTGTTCTTATGAGCGTAGCGCTTCTAACGCCTTATTGCGAAAGTTATCTAGGTGTCAGTCTGATTTATTATGCTATTTTTTGTATGTGCCTTGGGGTGTCTTTTATGGTGCCAGATCCATTACGCATACGCATGCTGGGAATGTGCGCTGCCATAACAACTCTTGCCATTCCTTTAATATATATTTGTAAATATTTTGTATTTTAAGGCGCTTAATCTGCGGGTGTATATCGTGTTGTAATGATATACACCCGCAGAGCACTTTTGGGTTTATAGAATGTAATTTTTTAACGTGGGGCCAGAAGGCGGAAGAGGGGCCCAGTCAATACTGTGGAAAAAACCGCCAACACCATTAAAGAAGCAAAAGCAAAATCAGACAACATGCCCTGTTCATGTAAAATAGTGGCTGCAACAATTTCCATCAGCCCCTTGCATTGTAGAAGTGCTCCAATACCCAAAGCCTGCCTGGGTTTAAGCCCTGGGGCAGGGGGAAACACATAAACCGCCCCAATCTTGCTAAGGATGGATATGCCCACCAAAGCAAAAGAGGCAATGATGGAAGGCCATGTGAGAGCATCCCCATTTATGCGCAGGCCGCTATGGCCGAAGAACATGGGGGCTAGCCAGATAAGGGCAAATGTTCCCACTTGTTCTATGGGCAGACGTCTCACCCAACTGGGCGGCATGATGGCACCAGCAAAATATGCGCCTATCAATTCATGCAACCCAAGTTGCATGCTGGCCCATGATCCAGCGGCCAGATAAACAGGAACAGTTACCCAGATAACCCACGCAGGTGGATGACGAAAATGGCGAGAGGCCCAGTTGCCAGCCGCAGCCAGTGTGGCAAGCAATGCCACGGCCAGAAACTCCAGCCCTGTCCACCCATGCAGAGAGGCGGTGCCTCTATGCGCAAACTGCAAAATGGCAAGACCAACCCATAAGGCAGCATCATCTACCACAGCAAGCTTAAGCGCCAATTGCCCTAACGGGCGTTGGGAGGCATCAAGTTCTCTAACCACTCCAATCAAAACGGGGAGTGCGCTTACGGAAATGCACAAGCCGATAGATGCGGCGGCAATAAGAGGCGAGGCCAGAGGGGCTTGCCATCCATGCAAGGGCAGAAAACAGGTGTAGGCTAAGAAAGACCCCAGCAGGAAAGGAATGCCTAAAGCCACACCTGCCCCAGCTAGTAGTCGGCCGAGAGAGGGAGAGGCAATGGCATGGGCGGATGTATCACCTTCTGGGTGCTGCCACATTTCCAGGCCAGCCGTAAAAGCCAGAACCAGTACAGCAATCCACCCAATGGTATCACCATAAGAAGAAGGGATACCGAGTTCTTTAATTGGTGCGTGCCATACAGCCAGCAAAATGCCAATAAGGATAGGCAATACAACAATAGGCAATGCTTTATGCAGAAGGCGCCACAGCACCCAAGGAAGGAAAACAAAAATTGTGGCATCGGTGAAAAGCGATGTCATTGCTGTGTCGTTCCGTCCCTTGTTGTTGAAGAATGATCCTTTGTAATCGAAAACCACGATGGTATGCAAATTTCGCATATCAGGGCGCGAGCGCATGTTGCGCATGCACAGGTTTGTGAGGAATTACAAACGTGCATGCATAAGAACTATACCGGAAGTATATCTAAAATATAAGCATTTGTAATATGTAAAAAAGAGATCAATATTTTATGTCCATTTGGGTTTTAGAAAGTTATTGAATATTTAAGGGTTTTGTGAAGAGTGCATTGTGTGCAAAGCGCAAAGTTTTCCTAACCAACGCAACATATAGGCAGGAGTTGCTTGTATGTTGGAGCGTAAACTCAGCCCTTTAAGTTTGAAAAAACAGAATATTTTTGCAAGGCCAACTGTGTTGGAAGCTGTGTTTATTTTGCGCCTGGAGGATTGCTATTTTGTGCACGGTATATTATTTCTGGTTCGAAACGTACGTATTGGTCTTGCAATTACGGTGAAGGCATCACGCTGCTGGGTACTTTATGTATTTGGCTAGAGGTAAGTGCTGATCAATATGTTTCGTATTCGTCACTATTTCTGATGCGCAAGAGAAGTGATACATGCGACAGACTATGACTAATCGAAGTGCCTTCAAATTTGTATTGCTATCATGTTGTGCTGCATTTTTGTGTGAAGCAGGTACGTCAGTAGCCCACGCACAAGTTTCTGCGCCGGCACAGGTGCAGGTAGGAGACATTGCCAAAACCCTTAAGCCAGAAGAGGCGGAAAAGGGCGCAGGCACCCCAACAGATGGGGAAGAACCACCTGTGACTTCTCTTTCTGAAGAGGAAGAGGCCATGAAGCCTAAGGCGGGTAATCTGTTCCATGTCAAACCCGGTCATACCCCCACATATTGGGAAGGGCTGGAAGGGCACGTCTCTATCGAAGCGGGGATTTCAGGCAACCCCTGGACACGCTCAGGACGCAACTTTGCGCAGTACTATTCAGATCGGGCGAATACGGTCACACTGAACCAGATTATTGGGTCATTGTCTCACCCTGTTACGTCTGTAGGTAGTGGGTATGGCATCGGCTTTGTGCTGGAAGCCATGTATGGTTCCGATGCGCGCTTTGACCCCACAATCGGGATGGGCTCTGGCTCCCTGCATGGGCTGTATCAGTGGGCGCCCACACAGGCGCATCTGGATGTGCATCTACCGTGGATCTTCAAGCGCGGCATTGATGTGCAGATCGGCCAGATGTACGGCATTATGGGCGCAGAAGGCACGCCCGCTCTTGCGCGCCCTTTTTACACCTATAATTACGCATCCGATTATATCGTGCCGTTCCAAACGGTGGGTATTCTGGCCACTATGCATCTGACACGCCACATGGACTGGATTTTGGGAGTAGATGCGGGGAACTCCACAACCTTTGGTGCTTCTGGCAATAACAACAAGCCCAAGGGCTATTTTGGTCTGGCCTGGAACAAGCTGATGGATGGCAAGTTGGATGTGCATGCCATCGGGCACTTTGGGCCACAGGGCAACAATGGCCGCACCATTGTGTCACCTACGGGATGGGTGAGTGCGGGCATTGGCAAGCAGGCCAATAGTCTCATGCAGTATAATGCGGATGTTATGGCCACGTATCATATCAATGATAAAATGACCGTTTCCGTGGATGGCACCTATCTGCACGATGATTCCCTGCGTGATGATGCTTA
The DNA here is from genome assembly GCF_004014775.2 of Acetobacter oryzoeni. NCBI lineage: Bacteria > Pseudomonadati > Pseudomonadota > Alphaproteobacteria > Acetobacterales > Acetobacteraceae > Acetobacter > Acetobacter oryzoeni. Next base: position 1,443,195 of record NZ_CP042808.1, on the reverse strand, counting down.
TGGGGTGACAACCTATTTTTCCTACGACATTCACCCATGGCTGACATTTAATGCGCGTGGTGAGGTCTTCCGAGACAACACTGGCGGGGTTATTACGGAATATTCCAGCTTCAATTCTCTCACGCAGGCGCTCAGCAACCAGCCTTTCCCGTATTATAACGCTCTGCCGACAACTTATGGAGAACTAACGGTAGGAGTTGCTTACAGGCCGGAATTTATAAACAAAAGGCTGGCTTTGGGGGGCTTTACCATCCGACCGGAAATCCGGCTGGACAAATCTCTTAATGGCACACATCCGTTTAACCAGGCTGGCACGGTACAGAACCCAACCGTTAATAATGGTACAAATAACATGCTTTGGTTCAGTTGTGATGCAACCTGGTCTTTCTAAGATATCTTCTTAAATACAGAGGTGATAAGAATACGGGAGATATAAACGCAAAATCTTCCGTATTTTTAGGGATGTATTTTGTAAAGCGGAAGAATGATGCATTTGCCTGAATATGTCCGGCAACGCTATTTTTGCTTCCATAGAACAGTCGGTCTCACCAACTGTCTCATGTGTGAGACAGTTGGTAACATTTTCTACAAACTCGCGTGAAAAACAGGACAAAAGTGTGACGATATTGCGTCCTTTTGTGTTGTGCAGGGCCATTGGCCGCTGCGAGGGCATGGTGTTTCAGGATCATGCTGTCGTAACGGCTCATGAAACTGTAGAAAGAGCACGAGTATGCGAGAGAGTCAGACGAGGTTATTCTCGCTCATAACCTCTATTCTGCTTGCCATTGTGGGGCTTTTCCTCTTCTTTGGCGGCGCGGAACTTCTGTTCCTTGGTGGTTCCTGGTTTTATATTATTGCTGGCGGTGTCATGCTGGGGGCCGCTCTCAGCGGTTTTCGCAAGCCTGCTCTGGCTATGCGGCTGTATGCAGCTTTACTGCTTGTGGCCACTATCTGGTCTTTGTGCGAAGTCGGCCTCAACATTTGGGGTCTGGAAGTTCGCTTGTTTACGCTTATCGGGCTAGGTGTCTGGCTGCTGCTGCCGGGGGTTTGGCGTTCGGGCAATAGCTGGCTGACTGATAAGCGCGAAGTTCTGGGTTCCTTGGTGGTGTCTTGCCTTGTTGTTGTGGCAAGCTGCTTCAGCTCTTATTCCATTGATGGCACAGTGCCCGCAGACCGTATGACGGCAAGCGGCCAGTCTGATGAAACATCAGCAGGAGTGCCTGATGGAGACTGGACAGCCTATGGCCGCACCGTTGGAGGAGACCGTTACACACCATTAGGGCAGATTACAGCTTCCAATATCTCGCATCTGAAGCGTGCATGGGTTACCCGCACCGGAGACGTGCAGCAAGCAGGTGAAGGTACTGTAGCAGGGCCAGACCAAGGGCATGAGTTCAACCTGGAACTCACCCCCATTAAGGTTGGTGATACACTTTACATGTGCACACCCCATAGCTGGGTGATGGCGCTGGATGCTGCCACAGGTAAAGTGAAATGGAAGTTTGATCCGCATCCCGCAACGGCAGATTTGGACAAAAACGTCTATCTGGCTTGCCGTGGTGTGTCTTACTACCATATCCCTGATGAAATTCAGACAAGCTGCCGTAACCGTATTTACTCACCTGTTGCTGACGTGCGCATGGTGGCCGTAAATGCAGAAACCGGTAAACCCTGTGAAGATTTTGGTGATCACGGCTTTATTTCCCTGCGCCAGTATCTGGGCCATGTGCCGCACGGGTTCCATTTTGTAACTTCCCCTCCAATGGTGGCCAAAAACCGTGTAATCACTGGTGGGTGGATTTTTGATAACCAAGCCAATTTCGAGCCTTCCGGCGCTATCCGTGCGTTTGATGCCACAACGGGTGAAATTGCTTGGGCGTGGGATGCTGGTCATCAGCCAGAAACATGGAAACCCGGCCCGAATGATGAACTAACGCGTGATACCCCCAATGCTTGGGGTGTTTACACGGCAGACCTCAATCTGGGTCTTGTTTACATTCCCACAGGTAACTCTCCGCCGGATAACTGGGGTGGAAGCCGCCGTCCGTTTGACGATGCAACATCCTCTGCCACAATTGCGCTGGATATTGTAACGGGCGAACGCCGCTGGACCTATCAGACCGTGCATCACGATCTGTGGGATATGGATATTCCCTCCGGCCCATCTATGGTCGAACTTCCCGGCCCGAATGGTGAGCAAATTCCTGCGCTGGTGCAGAGCACCAAACGTGGTGAGTTCTTTGTTCTGGACCGCCGCACCGGCACCCCTGTTCCGGGGTATCCGGTTGAAGAAAAACCGGTTCCTACAGCAGGCCATGCACCGGATGACCGTGTATCTCCTACACAGCCTTATCCTGTTGGTATGCCGTCTCTCACACCAGCTAATCTTAAAGAGTCCGATATGTGGGGGGCAACGCTGCTTGATCAGATGATCTGCCGTATCCAGTATCGTCAATCTGCTTACGAAGGGCAGTTCACACCACCGCATGTGGGTAAAACAACCATTGTTTATCCTGCGTTCTACGGTGTTGTAGACTGGCAGGGTATTACCATTGACCCGCAGCGTAAGATCATGCTGGCCAATGCAAGCTACCTGCCTTTCCGTATCAAACTGGAAAAACGTACGGGAATGGAGCAGGCTGGTACGCTGCCAAAGTGGACTGGCAGTGGGGAAGAACCAGCACCTAAAGGTGATGCCCTTTCTGTTTCTCCAGATTACGGCACGCCCTATATTGCGCTTACCAACCCGTGGCTGAACCCATTGCAGATCCCCTGTAAGGGGCCTGTCTGGGGCACGCTGACAGCAATTGATTTGGTAACCAAAAAGATTGTCTGGCAGCATCCCGTTGGCACAACGCGTGATACCGGGCCTTTCCGTACCCATAACAACCTGCCATTGCCTACCGGTATGTATAATATTGGCGGCAATATTGTTACCAAAGGTGGCGTTGTATTTATGGGTGCCACAGCAGATGACTATCTGCGGGCCTTTGATCTGGCGAGCGGCAAGGTAATCTGGCGTGATCGTCTGCCAGCAGGCGGCCAAGCAACACCAATGAGCTACGAAGCTGGTGGCAAACAGTATGTGCTGATTGCAGCCGGTGGCCACGGTGGTCTTGGCACCAGAAGCGGTGATTACATTATCGCTTATACACTTGATGGTGAGAAAGCTTCTCCCGCTCAGTAACGCGTTACTACATTGGGGTTCCAGTTTATCTGGAACCCCGCATCACGCGTTTATTTGATTGTTACTGTTACTTATCGGAATATTCAGATGCGTTTGATAGAAGGCGGGGAGCGTCTGCTTTCCCTCGTGCGTTTCGTCATGCCTACTGTGATCGTGTGTCACGTAGTTCCTGCGCGAGCTGCGGATATCACGTTGGGCATTATTGGCCCCCATGAATATGACCTTCCTGTAGACTTCAAGCCGTTTAACGTGCTTGTGCAGTATGGCGATGGAAATGCCGCAGGCCATAGCTATGGCAGTGGCGGGCAGCGTACGCCAACCGGTGGCAGCCACACATGGTCGGGTATGACAAAATATGTGCATTTCCGTAGTTTTGAAGCCATCCCTCATGTTGGATTTGCTTTTGAGCTAATCCAAACAGAAAGCTACAAACTGGCAGATGGCACAAATTACGGTGGGTTAGGGCCAACTATTGTTGGGCCAGCTGCATGGTTTAAGCCTAATAAGCACAGTACTTTTGGTATACAGACCTTTATGCAAACGCCATATGGCACAAGAGATGCAACATCCACGAATTATTGGTCAAATATATCCAGTTTAATATTTGATTATGAATGGAAGCATTTCAGTTTTGATGGTGATGCCGGCACGGTTGTTGGTTCTACAAAGCACCAAAAAGACCAGCATAGTTATTCACCTGGCGTAGTGTTTTACACCAACCTGCGCTTTAGCTGGAAAGCGACCAAGAAGTTTGAGCCATTTCTTGCGTTTGACTGGCAGAATGTTACTGGAACGCGCGATAACACGCTCCGCCAGTATCTGGATAATTCTAACAGCCGCGAAATAGCTCTGGGGCCGGGGCTTATGTACAATATTAACCAGCACTTTTCGCTAACAGCCCGCTACTCGCACTCTCTTGAAGGGCGCAATACACCAGAAACTAATGCTTATTACATAAAGTTCGTTTACCTTTGGCAGTAGGTTTTATTTTTAAATAACGAAAACTTTACTTTGTTCAAGCAGGTAAAAAATAAAATACACAACATGCCTATGAGAGTTATGTTTTTTATGTATAAGAGGAAGGCAACGTTAGGAAAGTCTTTAATATGTCCTTGTCGGATATGGTAGAGCCCCCCGCGATGAATACATGGCCTTTTTCTCAACGCACTGATTCTAAATCAGAAAGTCCAGAAGAAACAGTCCAGAAATCATGGATACGTTGCGAGACATCCTACCAGCTTGATCCTTCCCAAAAATGGAAGGCAGACGTGTTGTGTGGTGCAGAGTTTCGGCATGTCAGTAGCCGGTCCGCATTGCTTTTGCGTCAAGCTTCAGAAGAAATGCAGCACCTTTTTACTTTGGTGCAAGGCTTGGGCCTTATGGTGTTGCTGGCTGACCCCAACGCCATGATTTTGGCACGTTGTGCGGATGAAACGCACCTTTCTGTTTGTCGGCGTCTTAACCTGCGTGAAGGTGCGATCTGGAACGAAGCTATTGCAGGCACAAATGGTATTGGCACTTGCGTAGAGGATAGATGCCCAATCTTTCTGGGGCGTGGTGCGCATTGGCGCTTTTGTTTTTCCTTGCTGATCAGTTATGCCGTGCCGATATTTGATGCACAGGGGCGGGTAGCAGGGGCTCTCAACCTTGCTTCTATGAACGGCAAAACAGAAAAACCAATTGATAAATTGCTTATGGAAACACTTGCCCAGTCTGGTCGTCGTATTGAAGAACAGCTTTTCCGTAACAGTTATGCAGGGCAAAAAATCCTGACATTAGGTTCTGTGAGAGGGTGCTCAGCGCCTTTGGTTTCTATTAACGACCAAGGGGAAATTACGGGCGCAACATATGCTGCGCGTGAATGGATGGGCTGGACAGATCAAACCATTGCGCAACATCCCAACCTGCTAAATGAGCTGGAAGAGGGGTCGGAAATAAGTTTCCAGAAGGCAGAAGAAAACGTTATCCGCTCTGCTTTGGCTGTTTCTCAGGGGAACGTCACGCAGGCGGCTCGTGGTTTGGGAATTAGCCGTGCAACGCTTTACCGCAAGATGAAGAGCTTTGGTATTAACTAAAGCCCTTTACTGGAATGGGAAGTAGCGGAAAGTTACATATACTGTGTTGCCTGATGTGGCAGGATCTACACTATTGCCATGCCCATCATTCCCTTTAAAGGCGAATTTACGCACAAAAGTATATTGTAAGCCTGCCATCATGCTTCCGTAACGGCCCTGTAAAAAATGCCACCAGCCGCCAGCGGTAAAGGAGGCAAGGGTGTGTGTTTGAGCACTACATACCCCAAATTCTACATCGCATCCGGCCAGATCCAGATCGTTTACACCATAACCATATTGCTTGCCATCTGCGCCAATATAACGTTTGCGGCCAGAGGCTTCTACGCCCCCATAAGTGTAAAGCAGCACGGAAGAATTGGGGTGCCCCACCAAGCCGAGTGATCCCATAATTTCTGGAACAGGCGTAAGCTGCCCTCGGCCATTAAAGGTTGTATCCGGTATCTGTGTTGGCCCATAGCGGCCAATGCCATCACCGGCCAGAACATCACCAGTAAGATGCAAGCGGTTCGTACCCAGAGGGGCTGTCATGCCTGCACCTACGCCACCGCCAAAATGAGTATGTTTTTTGGTTGTTGTTGCACCAGGTTCCACCGCAAGGGAACGGAACCAACGTGCAAGACCGAATACTTCATAATGTCCGAAGGATGTATCTGCTGCGGCCTTCAAAATCATGTCGGGCACAGGGTTGTAGGAATAATTTGTGGCCGCGTTTAGCAGCATCCCCCCGGTATTGGCATAGTAAACACGAGCGCCGTCTGCTTGCCCACGCGCAGCGGGAATGGTGCTGCCAGAACTAATGGTGGAAGAGAAGCCAACAGTAGCCTGAGGGTCCTCAATAGAGAGACCCAGCCAGTATTTCTGGTTCCAGTCTTTGCCAATTCGGATCTGTGGCACGCGTGTAAAAACAATGCCCGGCAACTGGTTGTTATCTGTAACAGCGGGCAGTTCTTCTTGGCGGGGAATAATGCCTTTGGCGTAGTTTGTGGCCAAGCTCCACGCTTGCCCCATAAGAATATGTAAGCCCCAATCTTTTTGGGTGAACGTAAAATAACCTTGCCGCAAGCGTGGCGTATAGCCGTTAATCTGCACGCTGTTGGTTGTGCTGCCAGAGCCTGCAAAATCACTTTCAACATAAGCCTGTAAGCGGGAGGATTTGCTTGGGTTGGCTTCCATCAAAATAGATAGGCGGCTGAGCTGGGCGGAAAGTCGTTCTTCAGACAGCCCATGGTTGGGGCTGTTAGCGTAAGGAAAATTGCCCCAGCCCGTTGCAGGGCCGCTTGTCATGTTCGAACTACGCCAGATGTTGGACATGTCTATAAAACCGCCAAGTTTTACAGATATGCCACCAATACTAAAAATAGGCGGCAGCCTATCAACTTCTGTTTGTGTAATAGCCGTTGGGCTGGAAGATGAGAGATCGATTGAAGAATGGCTTTTTTCGTCGGCATCTGCGCCAGCGGTTGCATCGGATCCAGAGGCCCCGGGTAGCCATTTAAAGCCTAGCCCACCTTTGGCTGTGCCCCCATGTGTATCGGCGGCTGTTTTAACTGGGCCTTCATCTGGCGAGAACCGAATGGAAGGATCTTCTCGGTCTGCTTGGTTTGCGTAAGCTGTGGCAAGCTTATTGCCAGTATGCGGGGCAGAAGGTGAGGGTGTGTTGCGGGCAACATTATGCGTGGGGGCGGAGGGGCCTGCATGCCGTTTGGCCTGACGGGATTCAATAGCTTCTACCTGCGCGGCCAACCGGCGCATTTCCGCCTTGATGGCTGCCAGTTCCTGCGCATCATCTGCCAGAGCGGGGGCAGAAAGCAGCATGGTGCAGGTAAAAACGCTCCCTGTCAGTAACAGTTTTCTCATATTTTCCACGGTATGTGCACGTTGAATGCTGTACCATTTCACGATGAAATTATTTGCATGATAATTGTTTGTGTAATCATGCATTGAGCCAAGTCCATGAGGGCGCAAAACGTCACGCCCTTTTGAATGATATAAACAAAGCGTGTAGAATAAACGTTTGGCTATAGCAAGTCTATGAAGAGGCCAAATTCATAGCAGAAATGCATCCTGGTTTTTCTGGTGCTTACTTCAGTAAAAAATCATCAAAATACAAATATAAGTAAATTTTAAAAAACTTATAAATATCTGATTGAAAATTATAATCGTCTAAATGTGATGGTCGTGGCCTCATTTTTAGGCGCGGAAGAGGTCTATGCTGCTCAAACCAGAAAGCTGGCGGAACGTAACGCAACGGGCCAGCAGGGAGGTAATGTATTATGAGCAATAATCCGCAAATTCGTTTTTGCCCCGTAGGTATTCAGGCCACAGGCGTTCGGCAGGAACGAGACTCAATGGGCACCATAGATGTTCCGGCAGATAAATACTGGGGCGCACAAACTCAGCGTAGTCTGGTGCACTTTTCCATTGGTACAGAGCGTATGCCTCTTCCACTTTACCATGCTTACGGCATTGTCAAAAAAGCAGCTGCATTGGTGAACGCAGCAGAAGGACGTATGCCGCAATGGAAGGCGGATCTGATCGCCACGGTTGCAGATGAAGTGACCGCGGGTAAGCTGGATGCACATTTTCCGCTGTTTGTCTGGCAGACAGGGTCTGGCACCCAAACAAATATGAATGTGAATGAGGTTATTGCAAACCGTGCCATTCAACTTGTAGGCGGCAAAATTGGCTCCAAAACGCCTGTTCACCCCAATGATGATGTGAATATGGGCCAATCCAGCAACGATTCATTTCCTACGGCCATGCATGTTGTAACATTGCTGGAAATTGAAAATCGACTTTTGCCCAGTGTAGAAAAGCTTATAGAAGCCTTGCGCCAGAAGGCTGAGCAATGGATGGACGTTGTCAAAATTGGCCGTACCCATTTGCAGGATGCCGTGCCTTTAACAGTAGGGCAGGAGTGGTCTGGCTGGGTGCAGATGCTTGAAGATGCACTTTGCGGCCTGCGTAAAGATCGTAAAGCTTTGTTCGAACTTGCCGCTGGGGGCACTGCTGTGGGCACGGGGCTGAATGCACCGGCAGGTTTCAGTAAGGCTATAGCTGCACGTATAGCAGAACTAACAAAACAGCCTTTTGTTACGGCACCTAACAAGTTTGCCGCGTTAAGTGGGTTGGATGCCATGGCCAGAACATCCGCAGGTTTGCGCGGCTTGGCAGTGCCATTGCTGAAAATTGCCAATGATATGCGCTGGCTGGCTTCCGGCCCTCGTTGTGGGTTAGGTGAATTGCACCTGCCGGAAAATGAACCCGGATCTTCCATCATGCCCGGCAAGGTGAACCCAACCCAATGTGAGGCAATGGTGATGATTGCCACGCAGGTGCTGGGCAATGACAACACGATTGCTTTTGCGGCCAGTCAGGGCCAGTTGGATCTGAATGTTATGCGGCCGGTCATACTGGCCAACTGTCTTGCCAGTATCCGTATTCTGGCAGATGGCTGTCATAATTTCCGCATTTTCTCTGTGGAAGGCACACAACTGAACGAAAAGCGGCTTAAGCAGAATGTGGGTGGGTCCGTTATGCTTGTTACGGCATTGGCTCCTGTCATTGGGTATGACAAAGCTGCAGAAATTGCGCACATTGCCATGGAGCATGATCTTTCCCTTAAGGATGCAGCCTTGAAATCCGGCTACGTAGATGCCGCCACCTTCGAGAAGGTGGTGAACCCACTTGATATGGTGGGAGAAGGCGTTGCTGGCGCCTGAATACTGCAGGGTTTACAGTGTGGGGAGAGTTCTTCTCTCCCCTTTATTTTACGGTAAAATCAAAAACGACCACATTCGCTAGAAATGGTGCGGCAAACTTTTTGAACGCATCATGCGCGGGGTCAAAACAGCCACTCGTATGTACAATAGGGCGGCCAACATAGTAATTACGATCACCTTCTGAGCGGAAGGTTACAAGGTATCCGTAATCCAGCCCCAGATCAGCATTTTCACCGCTGTTTTGCGGCCCAGCCTCCAAGCTGGCAACAACGGGTGCGCCGTTCGGACGGCGTGAGTGTGTTGCCAGTTCCAGAAAGCGACGTGTCACTTCCTGCTTTTCTGCGGCAGTCGCCGTGGGGCGGAATTGAAACATGACCATGTGGCGCACAGTGCCCGGGCGAAAATCCGGTGCAGTAAAGCGCTGTTCGCCTATCTGCTTTACCAGCGCGTGCGTGGCCTGTGCGGCAGGATCGAGCACTGTCTCACGCGCACGAGCATACGTAGGATAAAGGTTTGATACAGAAAAAAACAAACCAGCTATCAAGCCCAAACGGATGGGGGAAGTGGATATTATACTCATCTGTATTTCATACCACAGATTACAGTTAAGAGACGTAAAACCACGCTGTGCTTTGAAACGGAATGGACAAGCATGTCCGGCTTTTTGACAAGCAGGGCTTGTGTTGCGTAACAGGGCGGCCGTGAAGAGAGATTTTGTATCCGCCGTAGCCAGAAAAGGAGGCAGATAGCGTGACACAGCGTTTTACGCCACCAGAGGTTAAAGGGTGGTGTCCGGGCCTGTTTGCCCCCATGCAGGCCAAAGATGGTTGGCTGGTGCGGGTAAGGCCTGCCTTTGGTCGGATAACTGCGGCGCAGGCCGTTTTTCTGGCACAGATTGCAGAGCGTGAAGGCAATGGTCTGATTTGCCTTACCAACCGCGCCAGTCTGCAATTACGTGGTTTTTCTCACAACAACGCTTTGCGTTTTCCCGAACTGGCTGTTCTGGCAGGTTTGGGTATGGCCAATCCTGAGCATGAAAAACGCTTGGCATTATTGGTATCTCCCTTAGCGGGGTGTGATCCTTCCTGTGCTCCGGATACATTGGAATGTGCCGCAGCTTTGCGAGCAGCTTTGTGTCATGCCAACAGCCTTTCTGCATTGCCGGATAAGTTCGGTTTTGCGGTAGATGGCGGGGGGCTGTTTACTATCGGGCTGTTAAAGGCCGATATTATGCTGCAGGCCACTGGGGCAGGGTTCTGGTCTGTTGTATGTGGCAATCAGAAAAGCAAGGCTGCATCTGTTCAGGCTGCTGTTGAATTGGCTATCAAACTGGCTCAGGCTTTTATCGCTATTCCCAAAAGTAAACGGCCTGCACGATATCCAGAAACGGGTAAAATGCTCTTTCAGTCCGTTAATGAGCAAGGCAATCCGGTAGAAGTTCCGGCGGTAGATGCGCCTGATTCAGCTTTGTTGGCAGGTAAAATAGGACAAGCTTTATATGCCCTAAATGCGCCACTAGGCATTTTAACATCTGCCATGCTGCGAAGTTGTGCCAATCACGCACGAAATGGAGATGGCATTCTGCGGCTTACGCCGTGGCACAGCATTATTCTGCATGGTCTGCCATACCCGCCACATGTGGCGGGTATGGTGGATACAAGCACCAATCCTATTTTGCGGGTTTCTGCCTGTATGGGCAATGCAGGGTGCGTACAGGCAGAAGGTGAAACCCAAGCTCTGGCAAGAACACTGGCGCATGGTTTGAAGGCAGAGGAAAGCCTGCATGTATCGGGGTGCAGTAAAGGTTGTGCGCACCCTGCAAAAGCAAGCTGGACAGTGGTTGCCGCCCAAAATGGCTACGGGCTTATCTGCAATGGCACGGCATCGGGGCCTGTCATGCGATTTTTTCCAGATGACAGAGCAGTCGAAGACTATTTTATAGGCACCAAGCCACAGGAAAGGATAATGAATGGCCGCGTATGAGTATATCAAGGATGGAGCAGCTATTTACGAACGCTCCTTCGCGACCATTCGGGCAGAAGCTGATCTTTCTGCCTTTACGCCAGAAGAAGCACAGGTTGTTGTGCGCATTATTCATGCCTGTGGCATGGTGGAGATGGCGCAATCTGTCAGCATGACGGCAGATTTTGTTACAGCTGCCCGCACAGCCCTGAAAAAAGGCTGCAATATTTTGTGTGATTCCGAAATGGTAGCACACGGGGTAACGCGGGCGCGTTTGCCTGCTGATAATGCGGTTATTTGCACGCTGCGTGATAGCCGCACGCCAGAACTGGCCCGCCAGATTGGCAACACCCGCTCAGCTGCCGCGCTGGATTTGTGGGGCGAAAAGCTGGCAGGTGCAGTGGTCGCCATTGGCAATGCGCCAACAGCATTATTCCATTTGCTGGAAATGCTGGATGCAGGGGCACCGTATCCGGCAGCTATCATTGGGCTGCCTGTAGGTTTTGTGGGAGCCATGGAATCTAAGGAAGCTCTTTCCCTCCGTAAGGATGTGCCTTGGCTTGTGGTGCGTGGCCGCCCGGGGGGAAGCGCCATGGCTGCTGCTGCTGTAAATGCTCTGGCCTGTGAGCGTGAATAAATGACACGCGGCACATTGCAGGTTGTTGGCGTAGGGCCGGGTGATCCGGAACTCATGACTGTTCGGGCAGTCCGGCTGGTGCAGGCGGCAAAGGTGGTAGCGTATTTCTGCCGGCATGACAGGCCGGGCCATGCGCGCACCATTGCACGTGCGCATATTGCCCCGGATGCTGAGGAATTGCGGCTGGAATATCCATTTACAACAGAAATCTCTGTTGCCAATCCAGCATATCATGGGGGCATGGGGCAATTTTATGATGAATGCGCACATAATCTGGCGCAACGGTTAGATAAAGGGCAGGACGTTGTTCTGTTATGTGAGGGCGATCCCTTCCTTTACGGCTCGGCCATGTATCTTTTTGACCGGCTGAAAGCTGGTTTTGAAACCGAGGTTGTGCCCGGTATTATGGCCATGAATGGGTGCTGGACACAGGCGCATCTGCCCATAACGCATGGAGATGACGTGTTGTGCGTTCTTCCAGCCACGTTGCCAGAAGAAAAGCTGACCAACTGGCTAGAGCAGGCAGATGCCGCAGTTATCATGAAAACAGGCCGTAACATGCCGCAGGTTAAGCGGGCACTGGAAAAAGCAGGCCGTTTGTCAGATGCCGTATATGTTGAACGTGGCACGCAGGAAAATACCCGTATGTGTGCTTTGCAGGAGCAGGAAGATAGCGTGCCTTATTTCTCGCTGGTTTTGCTGCCAGGTCGAAAAGGTGTGAGATGAAGGGCAGTGTTACCATTGTAGGGTTGGGGCCGGGTAACAGCCTTCAGCGTACCCCGCAGGCAGATCAGGCCTTGGCTAAAGCAACAGATCTGGTTGGGTATGGGCCATATGTAAACCGGGTAGAAGTCCCTCCGCATGTTGTTCGTCATGCCTCAGACAACAGGGTGGAGCTGGATCGTGCCCGGCATGCTTTGGAAATGGCAGAGCAGGGGCGGCATGTGGCTGTTGTTTCTGGTGGAGATGCCGGCGTGTTTGGCATGGCTAGCGCTGTGTTTGAGGCATTAGAGCAAGGGCCGGATAAATGGCGTGCGCTGGATATCAGCGTTGTTCCCGGCCTGAGTGCGGTTTTGGCAGCGGCGGCGCGGTTAGGAGCCCCCTTGGGTGGGGATTTCTGCGTGATGTCCCTTTCAGATAACCTCAAACCTTGGGATGTGGTGCTTGAACGTTTGCGGCTGGCAGCACAAGCTGGCTTTGTGATTGCGCTGTATAATCCACGCTCTCATGCCCGTCCGTGGCAGTTGGGGGAGGCATTGGAGCATTTGCGGGGTGTTTTACCCTCCACTATTCCCGTTGCTTTTGCACGCGCCATAGGGCGGCCCGATGAGGCCGTGCGGCTTTCTACCTTGCAAGAAGCCAATGCCGAATGGGCCGATATGAGCACATTGGTGCTGATAGGCTGCAAAGCCAGCCGTTTGGTGGATCGGCCCAATGGTGAACCGTGGTTCTATACTTTACGGCGGGTTGATGCTGCCTGATGCGCCTGTAACCATGCCATGGCTTGCTGGGCCGTTTCTACTGTAGGGATGTTCGGGCAAGCCGCTGGGCGATCAATCATCAGGACGGGAATACGCAGCAGGCGTGCAGCCTCCAGCTTGGGGTATGTTGCACTGCCGCCAGAGTTTTTTGAAACCAGAAGTGTGATGCCGTAATCCTGCATCAGCTTGGCTTCATTCTGCACGTCAAAAGGACCGCGATCCAGCAGGATGGTTGCGTGCGGAGGTAAGGAAGCAGGATCTGGCGCATCAATAGAGCGGATGAGGTAATGATGCTGTGGCGCAATTTTAAACGGCGCCAACTCCTTACGGCCTGTTGTTAAAAAAATACGCTGTGATGCCGTGTTCCATTTTGGGGAATTGGCTAATAGATTGGCCGCTTCTGCCAGATTGGCGGCATGGAGCCATGTATCGCCCGGCATTTCCTGCCAGCCCGATCGTTCCAAACGCAACAAAGGTATTTGCGTAGCGGCACAGGCCGTGGCGGCATGTTGGCTCATGGTGGCCGCAAAAGGGTGAGTGGCATCTATTACGGCGTTGATGGCGTGAGTTTTCAGCCACGTGCTCAGCCCATCAGAGCCACCAAACCCGCCAATCCGCACGGATAACGTGGGCAAATGCGGCTGCTTGGTTACCCCGGCAAGAGAAAGCGTGGCACTGATAGAAGGCTCCTGTTCCAGATAACGGCACAAAGCAGAGGCTTCCGTGGTGCCTCCCAGAACAAGAACGCGAAAATTATTGGAAGATGAAGGCATTAGGCACAAGCTTTACAGCATGAAAAACAAAAGTGTTGTAAAAGCCGAGGCCGTTGCCGCGCAAGTATGTGCCAAAAAAGGAATGGATGAATGACCAATCAACCCCAACATGCGCCACAAACGCCGTGGTTAACCCTGATTGGGATTGGGGAAGATGGTGTAGAAGGTCTTTCTCCCGTTGCACGCGCTATTCTCGCACAAGCCGATTTTGTGGTGGGTGGTGCGCGCCATCTGGAGTTGGCAGCCCCATTGGTGCAAGGAAAAACACTTGCATGGCCCACGCCTTTTGAGCATGGAATAGATGCCATTCTTGCCCGGAAGGGTTTACCCACTGTGGTTCTGGCATCTGGTAACCCATTCTTTTTTGGTGTGGGGAGCACACTGGCGCGTTCTATCCCTCCGCAGGAAATGCTGTGCTTACCGGCGCCATCTTCTGTGGCCTTGGCATGCAGTCGGCTTGGATGGGCAGAGCAGGATTGCCGGGTGGTATCCTTATGTGGCCGGTCCATAGAGCAGCTTTATCCAGCTTTGCAGCCATCTGGCCGCGTTATTGTGCTGTCTGCGGATGAAAATACGCCGCATGTTTTGGCTAACTGGCTTGTTGGTAAAGGATTGGGTGCTACGCGCTGCCATGTGTTGGAACGGCTAGGTGGCCCACATGAAGCTGTACACAGTTTTTATGCCCATGAAGGTGCGCCAGATAAGCTCCAGCGGCTTAATCTGATCGCGCTGGAGATAGATGCTCAAAGCGCTTCCCACACTTTGCCACTAACCAACGGGCTGCCCGATACGGGCTTCGAACATGATGGTCAGCTTACAAAGCGGGAAATTCGTGCGGTTACGCTGTCATCCCTAGCACCGCGGGCAGGCGAATTATTGTGGGATATTGGCGGAGGAGCTGGTTCCATCAGTATTGAATGGATGTTGGCCTCTCCTTCCTGCCGTGCAGTGTGTATTGAAGCGCAGCCAGAACGGGTTGCGCGCATTGCACGTAATGCGGCGGCTCTTGGTGTACCGGGGTTAGAAGTAAGGCAAGCCCGAGCGCCAGAAGGCATGGAAGATTTGCCAAAGCCCGATGCCATTTTTATTGGCGGCGGAGCAAGCCGTGCAGGCGTGTTGGAAACTGCATGGCAGGCCCTTAAACCAGGCGGGCGTATTGTGGTGAATGCCGTGGTGGCTGAAACAGAAGCCCGATTGCTGCGTGCCATGCAGGAATGGGGGGGAACGCTTACGCGTATCTCTGTATCCCGGTTAGAAAAAATAGGGTCTCTTCATGGTTTCCGCCCCGCCATGCCGGTAACACAGTGGGTTGCTCAGAAACCCGAGGCCTCATGATATTTCTAGGCTTGGGCTGGAACAGCAGAGCGACCTTAACGCAGGCTCAGGCATGTATTGCACTCGCCTTGGCACAACAGTTTGGCAAAGAATTGTCTGCCCTTGCTGTTCCTGCGTTTCGGCATACAGAAAATCTGCCATTACAGGTGGCAAAATGGCTGGGCACCCGAATTGTTTGGGTAGAGCTTGCCGCCATGCAGCAGCTCAATGCCCAATGCCAGACAGTATCAGCCCGTAGCATGCAGCATACCGGGGTAGCTTCTGTATCTGAAGCCTGTGCATTGGTTGCGGCTGGCCCACAGGGCAAACTTATTGTACCGCGTTGCAGCATGAATGGTGTGACATGCGCCGTGGCAGAAGGAGACATTTGAATGACCGTGCATTTTATTGGGGCAGGCCCCGGAGCGGCTGATCTACTCACCATACGTGGGAGAGACATTTTGGCATCCTGCCCGGTCTGTTTATATGCGGGGTCTATTGTGCCGCCGGAAATGCTGCAATTTTGCCCGCCAGATGCGCGCAAGGTTGATACAGCCCCCATGACATTGGATGAAATTGAAGCTGAATACGTAAAAGCTCATCAACAGGGGCAGGATGTGGCGCGCCTGCATTCGGGGGATCTTTCTGCGTACAGCGCTGTGGCTGAACAGATCCGCCGCTTGGAAAAACACGGTATTCCGTGGAGCATGACGCCGGGGGTGCCAGCATTTGCAGCGGCGGCTTCCATACTGGGGCAGGAATTCACTGTTCCGGGTATTGCACAAAGCGTGGTGCTTACGCGCGTAAACGGGCGGGCTTCTGCCATGCCAGAAAAAGAAACGCTGGCAGCTTTTGGCGCTACGGGCGCTACACTAGCCATTCATCTGGCAGTGCATGCGCTGGATAGAATTGTGGAAGAGTTGACGCCATTTTATGGGGCCGATTGCCCGGTTGCTATTGTTGCACGAGCCACATGGCCAGATCAGCTTGTGCTGCGCGGAACGCTTGCCAATATTGCAGACAAGCTGAAAGAAAACCCCATTGAGCGCACAGCTCTTGTGATTGTTGGCCGGGTATTGGGAGATAAAGATTTTAGAGAAAGCGCTCTATATAATCCTGATTATCGGCGGCGCTTTCGCGGGCAGGACTAAGCTTTCAGGCTTGCCCAACCAGATTGCCTGCACGGTCAAATACCAGCACATCGGCTTGTATAGGGGCGGGGTGTAGAACGTCCTTAACGGTTTGTAAGGCGGAGCGGGCAATCAGGTATCCTAACGGAAAACCCTGTTGGCTTGCGTGCAAAAAGGCTTCAGCCACTGTGGGGCTGCGCGCAATTGTGTCTGCTAGATCGGGGTTTCCGTTATATGCCAGAACAAGCTCGGCCAACTGGCGCATGTCTGCAGGGCCTCGTTTGGAATGCAGGTCCATAAAGCCTTGGCCCAGCTTGGTCATTTTTGCGATGCCGCCAGATATTGTAAGGCGCGGGACAGGATGTTTGCGAAGGTATTTTAACAGACCGCCAGCAAAGTCCCCCATTTCAATCAAGGCACTATCTGGCAGGTTATAGAACTTCTGCACGCCTTTTTCGGAAACATTACCGGTGCTTCCTGCCAAGTGTGTAAGGTCTTCAGCCCGCGCAACATCCACACCCCGATGGATGCTCTCAATCCATGCTGAGCATGAAAAAGGCACCACAATGCCAGTTGTGCCCAGAATGGACAGGCCGCCCAGAATGCCTAGCCGACTGTTTAATGTGCGTTCAGCCAGTTTTTCTCCATTTTCGACGCTGATAATCACTTCTGCATCTGGGCAGATACCTGCATTTGCTTCGGTTAAAGCCGCACGGATCATAGCGCGAGGGGTGGGGTTTATGGCAGGTTCTCCCACCGCTATGGGTAAGCCAGGGCGGGTAACTGTACCCACACCGGGGCCAGCCTGAAACACAATCCCGCACCCAGTGGGCAAGGTTTTTATCGTTGCACGGATAAGTGCTCCGTGCGTGATATCCGGGTCATCCCCCGCATCTTTAATAACTTCCGCAAACGGGGCATCTGGCGCGCCACCGGTGCGGGCAATGGCAAACCCAACTTGTTGGCCAGCGGGAAGGGTGATGTTCACGTATGCTGGGGCTGAATGACCGTTTAGTATAAGCCATGCGGCCTTTGCTGCGGCTGTTGCGCAGCTGCCTGTTGTCCAGCCGCGCCGGAGGGGATGAGAGTTGGGTGCCATGCGGCATGATGTAATTCATCTGCGTGTTGCAGAACATAAAAAAAGCCCCATCCATTTCTGGATGGGGCTTTTGTCAGCTTTGCATATAAAGCAGAACGGCTTCAGGATTGTTTGCTGAGGGAAAGTTCTTCAGCAATATCACCACGGGCCGCAGCCGCACGCTTCTGCTTCTCCCGTTCGGAGATTTTTTTCAGGTAGCGGCGTGCTTCGGGTGAAATGGTCAGGCACATGGTCATCAGGGCAGAGGCTACATACAGACCAGAGAAGATCCAGATAATGCCTTCAACGCCGCGCCAGGATTCAAACCACGTTACAATGGCCGGACCAACCCATGTGCTGGCGCCAGCACCCAAGCCAAGAGCGGAAAGAGCGGCAGCTTTTTCCTTCGGGCAAATCTGGGGCACCAAACCGGACAGAGGCACAAAAGCAGCCAAGGATGCGCCGTACAAAGCCCCCACAATAGCGGCAATCATGAAGTTGCCGGGGAACATCTGCGGCACATAATAGAAGGCAGGCACCATAATGGCTGCACCAATGCCGCCACCAAAAGCCACAACTTCACGATGACCGAATTTGTCTGCTGAAATGCCGGAAAACAGATTTACCAGAATGTTGGACAGGAACACGATGGACAGCAGCTGCAACCACTGGGAAAGCGTAAAGCCAACAACCTTGGTAAAGAAGGTCGGCATGATCACCAGAAAGGCATATTCGGATGACGTGTTGATGGTACGCACCACCATGGCCACAAACGTTTTGGGTTCGCGCCACAGAATGCTGATGGAACTAAAGAAGATTTCCTTGGCCGGAGTGCCGGGGGCAGCCAGACGCTGAGAACCTGTAGGTTCACGCGTAAGCAGCAACGCCAGCAGGCCACCAAAGACAACCATACCCAGAGAAGACCAGAAAGTGGCCATTTCCCCAATAACGGGAATGGCAAAGCTGGCGAACAGAGAACCCAAGGTAGGCAGGCCACCAGAAAAGGCAAACCAGAACCAACCCGCCGCAGAACCTAGCTGACGAGGGGGGGAGGCAGCAGCAATCCAGACTAGGAAGCCGTAAGTGAACAGCGGATACCCTAAACCACGCAGGGAATATGCCAGCAGCATGATGGGGTAGCTGTTAACGGCAACACCGCAGGCCAGAAAGATAACTTCAAAAACGGCCCAGATGGCCAGACCGATCCACATGACGCGCTTGGGGCCCCATAGATCAGACAGCGGGCCAGAAAGCCAGGCGGAGATGGAAACGGTAACACCGTAAATAGTAAACAAAAGCGCGGTGTTGCCGGCTGATGTGCCATGTGCTTCCAGATAGGGAGCAAGGTAACCGGCTTCTACACCATCACCAATCATAAAGAACAGAAGCCCCACAAAGCCCCAGAACAGAGGCGCGGGAATTCCAAGACGATCTGCAAACGATGCAGGCGGAGGCGACAGAGGGTCTGTCTGTTTCAAGGGGAGATACTCCTCTTTACACAGGCAACCGTCATTTTGACGGGATATTCCACCGAAGTGCGGAATATGCTGGCTGACTGCAATTCTCCGGGTGATGCCAAATGGCCGTTCACTCCGGAATCTTGTGGAAAAATACGGTTCGGGAGAAGTCCGCGCCTGAATGGTGGAAGCCAATAGGGGCTTCTAACCATAAAAGCCTCAGGACATGTGTCTGAGGGAAAAAGAGCGCAGCGGGTCTGCGGCACTATGCGATAGCTGGATGTATCTGCTTGCCTGATGGGAGAAAAGAAGGAATCTGAGAGTAAACAGATTATGGTTTTATATTATTGCAATAATATAAAACAGGAACCCATCTAAAGACCACAAGAAAACGAAACCATTTGATGATGTGGAAGAATTACAATTCTAAAGGAAAGGCCTCTCCTTATGCCAGTTGTCATAACATTGCCTTGATAATATTTTCTGATAAAATTTTCAACGGAAAAGTTTTGCAATATATTATTTTGCAACAATTATAATATATGAAAATAAATATATAATTTTACAATAAAAACAAAATTACTTTTTGAAAATTAGGATTTATAAAACAATTACTTATGTAATATTTTTAGTTTTTATTTATATACAAACTTTTCCTGTGTTTCTGATTGTTAATTCTCAGAAAATGCAACACAGGAAAAGTTTTTTATAATCAGACTGCTACAGAATCCAGCAAAGGAATGCCCGATCGCTTGGAGAGAGCCTGCCTATAGTTCTCTACCGCAGCAGGGTAAGTAAGCCCTTTGATGATGGAAAAACTATGTAAGTGCGCAAACAGATGGATATCATCATAAGAAAGCGGCCCCTGAAGCGCAGAGGGTTCAGGCAGGAGAGAGGCTAAATCTTCCAACACCGCGTTTAAAGGAAGAAGGGCTTCTGTGCCTTCATTGAAAATCTCGCAGAATGGGCCAGTTGAAGCCTCTTTTTTGCGGATAAAGTATGCCCGCCCGGATGTGGTGGAAAATTCCGGAAAAGGAGCCGCTGCCGCGCGAGGAAGGAATTGCCTATACAGCAGAGAGCTTGAGCGGCTGATCCAATCAGAAATTTCTGGCCGAGCGGGAACAGTAAGAAGAGGTGTTCCTTCACGGTCTATATGCGCAATAATATCCAGGCTTTCCCCCATATAGTGCCCGTTTTCTTCCAGAATGGGCAGCATTTTCTGACCGATCATGCCAATAGGCGTTGCTTCATCATCATTTTGAAGAACAACAAGCTCAACAGGGATGTTTTTGAGGCCAAAAATCATTCTGGCTTTAATGCAGAATGGGCAGTGATCATAAACATAAAGTTTACGCATGAGAGACAACTTTCTGATACAGAGTGTAAGACTGAATGTCCTGCAAAAACAGGATGTTTGTTTTATTGTTTACGCATGAAGCATAAACATGGTTTGAATAATTTTATAGTAGGAAGAGGCCAAAATGGATGCGCAATTCTGGAACATGAAATGGCAGAAAAACCAAATTGGCTTTCATCTTCCTGCAGTTAATCCACTTCTGGTTAAATATTTTCCTGTTCTGGAGCTTAAAGAGGGCGCGCGTGTTTTTGTGCCGTTATGTGGCAAAACGCTGGATATTCACTGGCTCTTACAACGCGGGATGAATGTGGTTGGGGTAGAGCTTAGCCAGATTGCCGTAGAGCAGCTTTTTTCCGAACTTGCTCTAACGCCGCAAATAACCGATGTGGCACCCAATATGCAGTGTTTTCAGGCAAAAAACCTCACTATATTTGTAGGCGATATTTTTGCGCTCTCTCGGGTGTTAGTGGGGAGTGTGCAGGTTATTTATGATCGGGCTGCTCTGGTTGCTTTTCCGCCTGCCATGCGTGCAGCTTACGCAGAGCATCTGATGGATATTTCAGGCACAGCGGAGCAACTCCTTGTTACCTTGGAGTATGATCAATCTTGTATAGCGGGGCCACCGTTTAGCATAACCCAGCAGGATATTCAGCGGTATTACGGGGCAGAATATGCCATAAGCTGTTTGGAAAATACTTCAGTAACTGGCGGTTTAAAAGGTGGTGTGCCCGCTACGGAGAATGTATGGTTTTTGAAACCTGAATAGTCCGTATCAGGCATTTACCAAAAATTAAGTAGGTAATCGTTTATGTTGGTAAGTAAAAGATACGGTTAAGAAATAATTTTGCTTGTTTTACAGCTTTGACCTCTTGCGTCTTCTTCCCTATATGAGCCTTCTTTTTGACAAGTTTCATGCTCCAGAGGGAGAAGAATGACAGATGGCAGCGGTTGCTTCACCCACTAATACCAAACGGCGCACCTACGCTATCCTAATTGCCCTTGTGCTAGGCATTTTATGCGGGCTTGCGGTGCATGATCTGTTTCCGGCCTATATTTCGGCTGCGCATCAGGTGGCAACCCTGTTAACGGGGCTTTTCCTGCGGCTTATCCGCATGATTATTGCGCCGTTGGTGTTTGCAACATTGGTAAGCGGCATTGGCAAGCTGGGGGATGATACCTTGGTGGTGCGCGTGGGTGGGCGCGTTTTGCTGTGGTTTATCTCCATGTCCTTTATCTCGCTGCTTATTGGCTTGTTTGCCGCCAATATTCTTCAGCCGGGTTATGGATTTTCAGCACCCTTGCCGTCTGATATTTCATCCCTGAAGCATCCTTTTGAACCAGTTGAGTTTCTGCTGCACGTTGTGCCAACCAGCGTCATGGATGCCATGGCACGTAACGATATCCTGCAGATTGTGGTGTTCTCGGTTCTGTTTGGTGTGGCGTTGCCTGCTGCGGGCAAGGCGGGTGAGACCATGCTGAAATGGACGGAAGAACTCGCCCACATCATGTTGCGTATGACAGACATGGTAATGGTACTGGCACCACTGGCCGTGTTTGGCTCCATTATGGGCACTGTGGCGCAAAGCGGTGCGGGTATGTTGCTGCATTTTGGCCGGTTTTTGGCAGAATTTTACGGCACCATTTTTGTGCAGTGGGGTGTTCTTACTGTTATTGCTTTTCTGGTTCTGGGGCGCAGCATTAAAAGGCTGGTGGGTGAACTGGTGCAACCGGTGCTGCTGGGTTTTGCTACGGCAAGCAGTGAGTCCGTTTACCCATTGCTGCTGGAAAAGCTGGAGAATTTTGGCGTACCCACCCGGATCAGTGGCTTTGTGCTGCCCTTGGGGTACAGTTTCAATATGGATGGCTCCATTCTGTTTCAGTCTTTCGGAGCCATTTTTATTGCGCAGGCTTACGGCATTCATATGCCGTGGTCTCAGCAGTTTCTGATGCTGCTGGTTATGATGCTCAGTAGTAAGGGTATTGCTGGTGTGCCACGTGCATCGCTTGTTACGCTTGTAGCTGTTCTGCCTCAGTTCGGACTGCCAGAGGCAGGTATCGCGCTCATTCTGGGTATTGATCATTTTCTGGATATGATGCGCACAGCAACCAACGTGCTGGGCAACGGCTATGCCGCTGCAATCTCTGCCAAATGGGAAGGTGCGCTTTCTGATGGGCCAACAGAGGATACTCTGTAAGCTTCATTTTAAGTTAATCAGGTGCTCTTGTTATCCGCGCTAGATGTCAGAAAGCGGCACATGCAGGGCACCTATTCTTTTTTCCATACCACAGGGTAGAAATAGGGGGCGTATAATGCCCCCATGAAAACACAACCCTCTGCCAGTAACCCTGCCGATATGATTTGCGTCCGCGGGGCACGTGAACACAATCTGAAAAACGTTTCTGTTTCTGTGCCGCGTGACAAGTTTGTTGTGATGACTGGCGTTTCAGGGTCAGGCAAATCCTCACTGGCATTTGGCACAATTTACGCAGAAGCCCAGCGTCGGTATCTGGAATCTGTTTCTCCTTATGCGCGTCGGCTGTTTAATCAGATGCCAGTGCCGGTTGTGGATGCCATAGAAGGCCTCCCCCCAGCCGTTGCCTTGCAGCAGCAGCGCGGGGGCAGCAGTAGTCGGTCTTCTGTCGGAAGCCTCACAACACTCTCAAACCTCTTGCGCATGCTGTATTCGCGGGCAGGCACATATCCTGCTGGCATGAGCCGCTTAGAGGCAGAAGATTTCTCGTCCAATACGCCAATGGGGGCATGCCCACGTTGCCATGGGCTCGGGCGCATTTACGATGTCACAGAAAAAACATTGGTGCCGGATGATACGCTGAGTATCAGGCAACGGGCTGTTGCGGCATGGCCAACGGCGTGGCAGGGCCAAAACTTACGGGATATCCTGATCACGCGTGGCGTGAATGTAGATATTCCGTGGAAAGACCTGCCCAAGGCCACGCGGGATTGGATCCTTTATACAAAGGAAACCCCAACAGAGCCCGTTTACCCCGGCCGCACGCATGA